>CAYHTX010000113.1:0-4560 GCA_964359615.1 uncultured Gammaproteobacteria bacterium
GCATCTCGGACTCGTGAACCCAGCAGCGTACCCGGGGCTTGTCATTGACAATGGCATGACGAAGGGTGTACCGTATGTGGCTTCCTCGACGACAAAGATTCGGCCGTGGATCCAGGCGTTCAATATCGGCGCGGTCTATGGGGCGGAAAACATCCGGGCGCAGATTGATATGGTCGAGAAGCATGATAACGCCGGGTGGCTCCTGTGGAATGCGGCGAATCGGTATACGGAGGCGGGCTTAAAAAGCCAATAGTTCATAGTTCAGAGCCAAAAGAAAAACTATTGGCTGTGAACTATTGGCTATGTACTATCGTACACCTTCACAACTGAAAGAACTTTGCGAAGAGTATCATCTTTCGCCGTCTAAACACTATGGCCAGCACTATTTGATTTCCGATGCCCCGATTATAAAAATGATTGAAGCGGCAGAATTAACCAGAGACGATACCGTCATCGAAATCGGGCCGGGATTCGGCGTGCTCACGCTGGCCATCGCGTCGCTCGTTAAAAAAGTCATCGCTTTTGAAATTGAGAAGAAGTTGCAGCCGTATTGGGAGGAGAAGATGAAAGAATATCCAAATGTGGAAATTGTCTGGGGGAATTTTCTCCGGACTTCTGATGGTAGACTTCCCTACGGGCCTGAGGACCCTCAGGGTCGAAGACAGACTTCAGATTCGAACGGATTTTTAACGGCAAGTGGAAGTCACTCGCTCGGGGCGAGCGAAGTTCGGAGTCCGTATAAAGTCCTTGCGAATCTGCCGTATCAAATTACCTCAGACGCCCTGCGTGTCATGCTCGAGCTCGAACCGAAGCCGGAACGAATTATTGTCATGGTGCAAAAGGAAGTGGCCGAGCGGATCTGCGCGAAGCCGGGGGATATGTCGCTCTTGTCGGTCGCGGTGCAGTATTATGGTGAACCGAAAGTTATTGCCCGGGTGCCGAGCGGCAGTTTCTGGCCGCGACCGGCGATTGAGTCGGCGGTGGTGGAGGTGGATCTCGAGACTTCGAGACGAACCTCACCCCTGCCCTCTCCTAAGAGGAGAGGGATTGATGAGGGCGCTAAGGATAGAATATTTTTTTCCATCGTACGCGCCGGGTTTGCCCATAAACGCAAGCAACTGTGGCGCAACCTATCCGAGGGGCTTCATCTGCCGGCTGGCGAGGTAAAAAGCGCGATCCGGGAAGTTATTGGGAATGAAAAAGTGCGGGCTGAGGAATTGACAGTAGAAGCCTGGAGACAAATCGCGCAACGTGTGGACCCCGCCCTCACTCTTTCCCCGGCCACAGCGGGATTTGGAAGAGCGAGTGATAAGGGAGAGAAATTTTAACTTATCCACTCGCCAAATTCATTGTTTCTAGGGGCTTTTCCTGCTATACTACTCCCATCTAATTTCTTGTCCATGAATGACGAATCAGGGGCAAAGAAAGGTCTTTCACGCGAGCAGAAGACGGGGTTTTTTTTCCTCGTCATTTTTGGCGTTTTAGCCGTAGGTTTTGGCATGGTACAGCTCCGCAACACCATCTACGGCCCGTTTGTCCTGTCGCTGTCTCCCGACAAGCCGATCAGTTTTGACCTCGACGAGAAAACGCGGCTGCAGCTCATCGACACTGATCAGGATGGACTGAACGACTACGAAGAACTGGAATTTTACGGGACGAGCCCTTACCTCCCTGATACTGATTCTGATACCATCGGCGACAAAGCTGAGATCGACGCCGGAACTGATCCGGCGTGTCCGGAAGGCGACTCTTGTGCGACCGCCGCAGCAGTCGGCGGAGGCGCCACCGTACCGCCGGCGCCGCTCGTTTCGACTGACGGCATCGATCCGGTCGGCCTGGTCGGTTCTTCTCTCGGGGGCGGGGGAGATACCGGAGCGCAATCATCAGCGAGCCTCTCTCAGGAAGAGATTCAGGCGCTCATTCGCGACCCTGAGGCGCTCCGTCAGCTCCTCCTCCAAAGCGGCAAACTTTCGAAAGAAGCCCTTGATAAAATTGATGACGCGACCCTCGTCGCGTTTGCCGCGCAGCTCGCGGCTGAAGGGCAACCGGCGACCTCCGCCGCTCCGACCGGAGCGGGCCAGTAATCTATGCCTTCTCGCAGACTCCGGACAACATCGCTTTCGTTTGCTCTCGGGATCGTCCTCGCGGTGCAGTTTGTCGGCCTTTTCATGCCGAGGTCGGTCCATGCCACGCTGCCGGTCGCAGAAGTTACGAAACCGGCTGATGAACTTCGCCTGACACTGAAAGAAACCCTCCTCACAACTGCGCTCGGGTCGCTTCTGAACAGCGTGAGTTTCATGGTACGAAAAATTTCCCATGACGTGGCCGTCGCCGTTGCATCAGCCGGCACCGGCCAGACTCCGCTCATTTTTCAGGAAGGGATCGGGGAGTATCTCCTCACTGTCGGGAAAGATACGGTCGCAGATACCATCGGCCAGCTCGGCGAGCCGTTTGGTCTCGACCTCTGTGCTTTCCCGGATATTGATCTCCAGCTTTTCGTGCAGTTTAGCATCATGGATCTCTATGCTCCGGGCGGCGTTGGCGCTGACGGACCGACTCCGAACTGCAGCTGGCAGGACCTGCAGAAAGGCTGGGACCCGGATAGCATCGCCCAGCGCTACGGCCCGGAACTCACGAGTTTTACTGACCTCAAGTTTAACGACGTCGTGAGCGTGAAAAATTCCGATCTCGGCATCACGATCGGCGCGATTACGAAAATAGATGAGCTCACGGTCGCGGCCAAGAAAGCGGCTGAACTCCAGCGGGTCATTAATCAGGGTTTGAAAGACATCGTGAGTCCGATTTCCGGAGAAATCGTGACCCCGGCGAGCCAGCTCCAGGAAGAGATTAAACTTTTGACGGCCAAAGAGCAGACGCGGTTTTCGACTGACCAGATCGTCGGCGTTTATACGTCGGAGCTGCCGAACCTCATTCCAACTGCCGCGAATGTCTTCATCAATACCTTTGCCTCGACGCTGCTCCAGCGACTTTTGAATACCGGACTCGTGCCAGCCAATAAAGCCGCTTTTGACGCCAATTTTTACAGCAGCGGCACGTTCGTTTCGAACCGCGAGGCGGCCGAGCGCGCGTTTAATTTTCTCCTCACACCGACCACGATTTCTGAGTCTGATGATTTTGATGTGGCGAGCATTTACGCTAACTGTCCGCCGCGGCCGGGACTGAATAACTGCGCCATGGATCAAGGACTCCTGAACGCCATCCGCATCGCCGAGCGGACCGAGGAGCCGCTCACGATTCAGGAAGCGATGGATCGCGGGTATCTGCATGAGGATTTCAAGCTCATTTCGCCGCGCCGCACGGCCGACAACACGAACGTGCGAAATTGCTATACCAACGCCTACTGTTATTCGAATATCCAGAAACTCCGCCGGGCGCGGATTCTGCCGATCGGGTTCGAGGTCGCGGCCTTGAAAGCCGATCCGGATGAGCAGAGCGGCACGCTCTGGACGCTCGGGGCCGTGGTCGCGGGCTTTAACGACTGTGACCCGAGCGGTCTTCCGACCCCGGAACATCCGTATTGCCACCTCATCAATCCGAACTGGATCGTGAAAGCGCCGAAAGCGCGCTGTGAAACGGACAACGCGATCGGCCCGCAGCTCGTCGACGCCAACTCCGCCATTCGCCGGAAAGAGTGTCTCGATATCTCAACCTGTGTGATCGAAGGCGAGAACGGCAAATGCGATGTGTACGGGTTTTGTACCAAAGAAAAAAATGTCTGGCGGATCGGCGGCGAGAAGTGTCCGGCGGAGTATAACACCTGTACTACATTTCGGGGTGAGACCGGACAGGTCTCGTATCTCAGCCGGACGCTTGATTTTGGGCAGTGCAATGCGAATAGCGTCGGCTGTCAGGCGTATAGTCTCGAAGAACTCGCTGCCCCGACGGCGGCCGGAGACACCTGGCTCGCGAGCGTTGACGTCAACCTGGCACGAAAGCGCGCCGGCACCGGACAAAACCAAGTCGTATATTTCAACGGCGCGATTGATAGTCTCCGCTGCAACCAGTCCGGCGAAGGCTGCAGCGCCTTTTCTCAGGCTCAGATTGACGGCGCGACCGGACTCTATGTCAATCCGGAGGGCGCCGGGGATTTTATCCGCGATGATGCGGCGCGGCTCCTTTACCTCAAGAAAGAGCCGGACTACCTCGGCTGTTATGACGCGAAGCCGCTTACCCCCGAGGTTGTAGATTGGCCGGAGACGCGCGCGGAACTGAACGATATTGACGCGAATGCGCGGTGCAGCGCGTTCGCGCAGGTGTGCGTTCCCGACGAAGTCGGCTGCGAGTCTTACCGGCGGACAAATGTGGCCCAGAGTGAAAATCTGGATATTCCGGCCATCGTCGGCGACAATCGCTGTGACGAATCGTGCGTCGGCTATGATACCTACCGGCAAGCCGGGTATGACGAAGTGGACGCCGGATTCGAGCCGGCCGAGTTTCCGGTCTATCTGATTCCGTCAGCAGAAGTTGACTGCCGGCCATATGCCGGGTGCGATGAATTTACCAACCTTGAAGAGCTCGGACGCGGCGGCGAAGCGGTTA
>CAYHTX010000114.1:0-4548 GCA_964359615.1 uncultured Gammaproteobacteria bacterium
GTGAACTTCTGGCGCTCTATGATGCGGCCTGGATTCCGGACTGGTATGAGAGCGGAACCCAGCGCGAGGCCTACTACGCTCGCGGGCGAGAGATACTCAAGGTCTTTTATGAATCAGAGAAGGATCACTGGACGGTTCCGGAAGTGCTCGAGGGATCATTCCGCGTGCAGGTCGGCGGAGAGTTCATCCGCGGGAGAATCGATCGGATTGATCGGCTGGAGAATGGGACCCTCGAGATCATTGATTATAAAACGGGGAAATCAAAGGAAAAATTGAGCGGCGAGGACAAGGAGCAGCTCCTCATCTATCAAATCGCCGTTCAAGCGCTGCCGGAATATCGCTCCCTTGGACCGGTAGGAAAATTGACCCTGTACTATTTGAATGACAACGTAAAAACCAGTTTTACCGGCTCTGGCACGGAGATCGAAAAACTGAAGGAAAAAATCGGGAACTTGACGCGGCGGATCCGGAATCAAGAATTTCTCCCCGCGCCAAATGCGCACGTCTGCGCGCATTGCAGCTTCCGTGATATCTGCGAGTTCCGTGCGATCTAGCGCCATCGACGGCCGCCAAGCTCGCTCGCCAGGCATGAAAAAAGGTGCTACAGTATGTCTAGCCATATGGACCTGACTCCACTTCGGGACGCGCTCGAGAAAAAGATGACTTCCGCGAGTCCCATTCGAAAACAAGTTGAAGCGTCGCTCATTCTCGAGTATGCAGAGAGCGCCCTGCGCGACCTCCTCGGAGCCGAGCAGGCGCGCTTTGCAAAACCCCTATTTCTTAAAAATCGCACACTCACCATCACCTGCTCGACGTCAGCCGTCGCTCAGGAAATTCGCTTATATCAGGGAAAAATCGTCGAGGCAATCAACCGGAGCATCGGCAAAAAAGAGGTGGATCGGATCCGATACCTCGTCTGACGGACGGCTTGCCAAATCACGGCTGACGCGCTACACTACGGGAACCGCGTATGACGCTCCGTCAATATCTCGTGATGATGCTTGCGACCAGTTTGCTCTGCTGGGCGGCTTTTGTTTTTGTCATGTTTAATGTCAATCCATTCGAGGATGCGGCGATCGGGTTTGTCTTTTTTTATCTCAGCCTTTTTATGGCGCTCTTCGGCACGCTATCCCTCTGCGTCTTCGCGGCCTATCATCTGCTCGCGCGCGGGGGAGTTCCGATGTATCGGATGGTGCAAAAAAGTTTTCGCGCTTCGTGCGTGCTCTCGGGCGCGGCGACGGCGTCGCTTTTTCTCGCGGGCAGGGGGTGGCTATCATTCGGGAGCGGTGCGCTTCTCCTCGCCGGCATGGCGATCCTTTCGATCGTCGGCGTCGGCGCGAGACGCCCATCGAGGCCGATCCCTTAATTTCATTCTATGCGGCAATCACAACTGTTCGGAAAAACCGGACGCCAGGTATCCGGCGATATTACAAACAAAAGCACTGAATATTTACTGCGCGGCGGATTCATCCGGGAGTCTACGGCCGGACGCTATTATCTCTTGCCGCTCGGGATGCGGGTGCATGATCGAATCATGAAACTGGTTGAACGCGAGATGGATGCGATCGGCGGCCAGAAAATGTTGACCCCGACGCTCCATCCCATCGAACTCTGGCGAGAGACCAATCGAACGAACGCGGCCGGATTCGAGCTCATGCAGGTGACAGACCGCCGGGGAGCGACGTTCGCCCTCGGCGGAACCGCGGAAGAAATGTTTGTTGATCTCATTCGGCGCTTTACCGTCAGTTATCGCGACCTTCCATTTACGCTCTACCAATTTTCGCAAAAGTTTCGCGATGAGCTCAGGGCTCGAGGAGGTCTGCTCAGGGTTCGGGAGTTTCTCATGAAGGACGCCTACTCTTTTCACGCCGCTGAGCCCGATTTTCAAAAGACGTATGCCGAGATGCGGCGCGCGTATGAGAGTATCTTTCGCGGACTAGATCTCACGGTCACAGTCGTCGAATCGGATAACGGCTACATCGGCGGCGAATATTGCCACGAATTCATTGTTGATTCTGACGCAGGGGAGAGCCGCTACTTTTTATCCGCTGACGGGCGTTATGCGGCCCATGAAGATGTGGCCCGGTTTGAAAGAAGGCCGGTGAATGCCGCGGACGATCTGCTGCCCTTCCAGACGGCGTCTCAGCCGGACTGGGTGCGAACCATGGAGGAAAATGAAACCTTTTATAAGAAAGGAAGGGGTCATTTTCTCAAAAACGTGGTCTACAAAAACCGCGTGACAGAGGAGATTGTGATCGCGGTTGTGACCGGGGATCTCGAGGTGAATAAAACCAAACTCGAACACGTGATGGATGTGGTCGGGCAGCTGGAGCCGGCCGAGGAGGCGGATTTGGCGCAGATCGGTACGAAGACCGGCTATGTTCATTCATGGGGCCATCCGGCTCGCTACATCGGCGACATCGTGCTTGAACGAGCGCGTAACCTCATCGGCGGCCAGAAGGAAGAGACGACGGATTCCCTGAACGTCAACTACGGCCGCGATTTCACCTGCGAACGGCTCGCCGATATTGCCACGGCCAAAGCCGGCGACAAATGTGCGGCCGGGAGCGAGCTTCGTGAACGGCGGGGCATCGAAGTCGGCAATATCTTTCAGCTCGGCGAACACTACAGTCGTCGGATGAACGCCCGCTTTGTGGCTGAGAGCGGCGATGAGAAATTTTTCTACATGGGGTGTTACGGCATCGGCATCGGCCGAACGCTGGCGGCAGTCGTCGAGTGCCATCACGATGAGCGAGGCATTGTCTGGCCGGCGGCCGCAGCCCCGTATGACGTCCATTTGGTTTCACTCTGCCGGAACGAGGACGACGTGCGCGAGGCTGATGAAATCCATACGCTCCTTACCGGGCACGGGTTGGATGTGCTCTATGATGATCGGCCAGAGTCTCGGGCCGGGGAAAAATTCGCTGATGCGGATCTCATCGGCATTCCGCTCCGACTGGTCGTCAGCCCGAGGACTCTCAAGGAGCGGGCGGTAGAAGGAAAATATCGAACGGAAGAGTCGGCGAGGCTCATCCTGCTGAGCGATCTCCCGTCATTCATCCGACCGAGCGCTTAAGTATGCTTCACGGATTGTATAAGCGATTTAGCAAAGACATCGGCGTTGATCTCGGCACGGCCAATACGCGCGTGTATGTGCGCGACCAGGGCATCGTGATTGACGAGCCGTCGGTCGTGGCTGTGAACACAAAAACTGATCAAATCCTCGCGGTTGGCAATGAGGCGAAGCAGATGCTCGGAAAAATACCGCCGCATATTACGGTCACGCGGCCGCTCACCGGCGGCGTCATATCCGACTATGAGGTGACTGAAAAAATGCTCAAATTTTTTATTGATAAAATCCATGAAGGCAGGTTTACGCTCATGGCCCGTCCGGAAGTCGTCATCGGGGTCCCGCTCGAAGTTACGGAAGTGGAGGTGAAAGCCGTCGAAGACGCCATGATTGCGGCCGGAGCTCGGGAAGTGCACGTGGTACAGGCGCCGATGGCGGCGGCAATCGGCGCGCGGATGCCCATCCAAGACCCGGTCGGGAATATGATCGTCGACATCGGGAGCGGCAAAACAGAGGTCGCGGTGATCTCGCTCCACGGCGTTGTCGCCTGGAAGTCGTCAACCGCGGCCGGCGACGAGATGAATCGGAATATCATGCAGTATGCGCGGGAAGTGTTTAACCTTTTTGTGGGCGAGAGCCATGCGGAGCAAATCAAAATCAAAATCGGCTCAGCGCTCGATCTCGGCGAGCGGCTGGAGTTTCCCATGCGCGGGCGCGATGTGGTCACCGGACTGCCGAAAGAAATCATGATCGGGAGCGACCATGTCCGCGAAGCGCTGGCACGGACGATCCACACCATTACCGATCTCATTAAGCTCACGCTTGAGGTGACGCCTCCCGAACTCACGGCCGACATTCACGAGCGGGGACTGCTCTTAACCGGCGGCGGGTCGCAATTTTTGGGGATTGACCGGGTAATAGCCGCGGCGACGGAAGTGCCGGTTCGCATCGCGGATGATCCGCTCTCGGCGGTTGTCCGCGGCGCCGGGCTTCTCCTCGATGATCAGGCGCTCCTTCGCGAAGTCGTCATGCCATCGGCGCGGGACACGAAAAAGAAATTTGGACGGGAGAGGCGCCGGCGCCTGTAGCCTTCAGCTGTATGTTTGCGGGCAAGGGGAAAACATTCGTATTCATGCTGCTCGTCATTCTGGGGACGATCGGCCTTCATCAGATCGGCGTCATAACTCCCTTTGAAGAGGCGGCGAGGCGGCTCTTTCACCCGGCGTCTCAGGCGTTCTACAATATTCGCGTCTCCTTCGAGGATGGAGAAGCCTCATTTGATTCAGTGGATGCGCTGGTCGAGGCTTATCGCCAGGCGCGGGAGGATCTCATGCGCGAGGCGGCTCGCGCGGTACAGCTTGACCTGGTTCTCGAAGAAAATGCAGAACTGCGGCAACAGCTCGGATATGTGACGACCCGCGGCGCTCCTGCACTGGGGGCAGACGTGATCGGAAAAAATGTTGACGCCTTCGGCAGTG
>CAYHTX010000115.1:0-4480 GCA_964359615.1 uncultured Gammaproteobacteria bacterium
TCGCAGTCCGCAGTTGCTCGAGATCAGCTGGCTGGTGTTGACCTTCGCGAAGCACGATCGGCTGATGCAGGGACATAGTTAGCGCTTCTTCACCCACTTCTGCTTGCCGCCCGGACGAAAGTAGGTCGGGTCTTGGTGCGGCCAGAATTTAATCCGTGGAATGACTTTATGTCGGATGGTCGGATCGGCATAAAAATCGCGCCATTCGGAATTTTCTTTGTCGAGCCAGCGGATAACAGAAGAGAGTACACGCTCCGTAAGGGTCGGTGGCGGCGCCGTGACTTGCGGATGAAGTTCAATGTGCAGGTCCAAATATTGGTTTTGCGTGTCATCAAATTCGACCACCATGGTGAACTTTCCGGTCACATGCGGCGTAATCTCCTCGTGCTCCAGCGCCTTACGAATACTCTCCGGATAAATATTCACGCTATAAATGCTCGCGGTGAGATCGCTCCGTTCATAGAGATACACAAACGGCAGCTGCCACCACTCCGGAGCAATGCCGGCCTCTTTCGCGGCCGCGCCGAGATCAATCCCATGCCGCGCCAATCGCGCTTTCATATCCTCGAGCGTCACCACATCGCCGCGGTCTTTGAGATTATACCGGACGAGGGGCAGTCCGCCGGGACCCGAGCAAGCGAGTACGCCGTCCACGGCTTCAAAATAAAATAGCTCCGGAATGAACTGGCACAAGGTCGGCTGGCGATGCGCCTCGGCAAAGACATCGCGAAATATTTCCTCTTTTTCGACAGCCAAACGGCGAATGAGAATGCTAAGCGGCGTCTCATGCGCCATGGTGCCGAGATCGGCCGTGCCGTAATGATTGATCGTCCCGTAAAACGATGCCCTCACTCCGCCGCGTTGAATCACATAATCGCGAAAACCCTCTGTAAAACCCTCGGCGGCAAAAAAATATTTCATTTCATAGTCTCCCCAGGTGATCCCGTGCATCTCGCCCATGTCAATGAGATCTTTGACGAGCGGCCCGTAGCCGCCAATAATGATCTGGTCAAACTTGGGACCCAGGCGTTTCACGGCTTTGAGCGCCTCAATCTTATCCGCCCCGGGCGTAATCACGCTGAACTGGTACTTGCCCGTGTTGGCAATCATTCGCGCCGCCTGGTACATAAACATGCCGCCGATCCAGACGCCGAGCGCGTAACAATCAATGAAAAGCGTGCTCTTTTTATCAATCTCAAAATAATCGAGGAGACACACTTCCGCGGTAAAAGCGAACTGCTCGTCCTGCGCCTTCGTCCGCGGGAAATAAAACGGCTCGCCGGTAGACCCGGAGGTCGAAGAAATCATCCAGCACGTGTCCCGAAACGCCCCGTCCCACGCGAGGTCCTTGAGCTCATACGCTTGGAGATAATTCTCTTTGCTCGTGAGCGGCACGCGCGCAAAATCCGACCGCGTCTTGACTGACTCCGGCTTCACGCCGTGTGTGCGGAGAAAATCTCCGTAAGCCGGAACGCGTCTCGCCATCTCCTGAAACAGCCGCTGCGTTGCCTGCCAGCCGCGATCCATCCAGGAGGTCTCCGGCTGTGACTTCAGCGCTTCGAGACAGGTCTCAGGCGAGTAGTCTTCGAGAAGGGACATATTATGAAATGTGAACGCGGACAGCGAGCTCCTCGGGCGTCGCGACTGGCGCCGGTCTCCCGCGCTCGAGAAGATACTGACGAATACGCTGTTGCAATGCTTGCAGCCGTTCCATCAGCCGTCCGTGATCGTGCGTCGCATGTTCGTACTGGTCAATGACGCTGATAAACCCGCCGGCATTCACCATATAATCCGGCACATAGACAATACCGCGATGAAAAAGCGCGTCCGCCATGTCAGCGGAAGCGAGCTGGTTATTCGCTGACCCCACGACTGCTCGGGCAGAAACTTCCTGTACCGTTTCCGGATTGATAACCCCGCTCAAAGCGCACGGACAAAAAACATCAACGCGCTGTTTATGTATCTCCTCCGGAGGAACGACCGTAAAATCGGGCGCGATCTTTCGCGCGGCCGCAATCGGTTCAGGAGCGATGTCAGAAACCACAATATCTTTCACGCCGCCATTCACGAGGAGCCGAAGCAGGTGGCCGCCGGTTTTGCCCAGCCCTTGAATGGCAAACCGTTTGCCGGCGACAGCGCCTGCGCCGTCAAGGAATTCAAGCGCCGCCTCAATGCCGTAGAGTACCCCCTGGGCCGTATAGAGACCGGCGTCAACGCCGGAACCGATCATGTACGGACTGTTCGCGGCCATAACCGAGAGATCCCGCTCGTCGAGACCGACATCGGTGCCGGTCACGAAAGCGCCGCGCAGTTCTGTCACGAGTTTGGCGTATGAGGCGAAAAATTTTCCTCGATCAATTTCTCTCGGCAAAATGAGCGCGGCCTTCGCGCCGCCATAGCTCATCCCGGCCGATGCTGACTTCGACGTCATGAGTCTCGCGAGGCGCAGGGCGTCACGGAGCGCGTCGGTCGGCGTCTCATACGGCCAAAGTCTGGTCGCGCCCAGCGACGGCAAATCAGAGTGTTTCCGGTGAATCGCGATAAACCCGTGCAGTCCTGCCGACTCGTCGCGAAGTTCATACACGTGCTCATGCCCGTCAAATTCCGGAAGGTGTTGCACTTCTCCCTCAGGGAGTTCTCGCATGGTCATAATTCTCCAGGAAGCAGCCGCGGACTGTGGCGGACGTCAAACGGCGAAAAACCCAAACGGCAAAAAATTTGCGGATGAAACGTCGTGCCGAGCGCATCCTGTAATTTAGCGAACGCCTCGCCTTTCGGGATAGCGGCGATGGCCGAGCGCACGTCGTACGATTCAGCCGTGAGCACGATCCGCTCCAGGAGTTCGCCGGTCGCGACGCGATCTCGCTTGGCGTCGTTCCGGGTCGCGATGAAGAGAAAAACCGGCGTCTCCTCCTCGAGGAGTCTCCGCTCTTTTGTCTTGATAAATTTCATCACGTTTGTAAAACGAATCGCGAGCGCGGTAAAAAACGACGCGAAGAGCGGAAAACCCATGGTGAACCCCGGCATGCCGAGGCCGGAACGCGTCAGATTGTGCCGTTTATACGCCGCGAGTTCCCTGCGAAATTCCGGGAGGTCAAAGATATGAACGCGCGACTCGAGGAGGATACCGGCAATTGCTTTTTTCTGTGCGGTGTCTGTAATACAAAAAACCTGATGATCAGGTGTATTCGCGCTCTTTATAGAAGTAAAAAACGATTCAGGCAATGGCTCGCTCGAATACGGCATGCGGTTCGTCCGCCGCTTCGGGATCATGCGGGCGAGATGCGCCTCATCATCACGCGGCACCCCCTCTTTCTCGAACACCAGCCGTGCGACCGTGTCCTCGCTCGCCGGTACCGGAAAATACGACGCCGTCATCCGAAACCCGAAATAATCAGCCGCCAACCGGAGATTCTCGATCGCCGCGCCGATGGAAATATACGCGTAATGGCAGGCCGGATCAGCGACTTTGAGCGTGCGCTCCGGATTCAGGAGGACCGTGATGACGTTTCCCTCGGTTCGAAATCGCCACGGCTGGCTATTGTGCGTCGAGGGCGCCAAGATCGCATACCGGATGAAAAATTGCAGTTGTTCCTCGACGCTGGCACTCTCGGGAAACTCACGAGTGTTGACAAGCCAGGCCAAATAATTTCGCGTTGTGGTCGTCATAGGGTCGTCATTCACGACCGTATCATACCCCACTCCCTGAAAAAAAGAAAGCCTTACATCTCCTCGACGGTGTCGATCCCGAGGAGATCAAGTCCGCGCGTCATGACGGTCAGCACGGCCTGGATGAGTGCCAGCCGGAACTGTTTTGTTGGCGCTTCAGACTGGAGGACCGGACACGCGTGATAAAACGTGTTAAACCGCTGCGCGAGCGTGAAAAGATATTGGGCAATGTGCGATGGGTCAAGGGTTTCCACTGCTTGTTTGGTCACTTCTGGAAACTCAGCAATCCACAGAATAAGTTGTTTTTCAGTCGGATCAATAGTTTCCGGTTTACAGTTTCCAGTTTCCTGTTGCTCGTTCTTAATTCCAGGCTCCAAATTCTCTGCTTTTCTCAAAATACTTTTAATCCGGGCTACTATATATAAAAGGTATGGCCCGCTATCGCCCTCGACGCTAATCGAAGTCTTCATGTCAAATGCCACGTCGTCCGAGACAGTGACTTTCAAAATGGCGTACTTGACGGCGGCAATAGAAACTTTTTCGACAATCTCATCAACATGTTTCTCACCCGCTCCACTCTCTCGTTTCGTCGCGAGCATCACGTCGCGCACCGCATCCCGAATCTGATCAAGGAGCGCGTCTCCGGTAACGACATTCCCCTTTCGCGAACTCATCTTGCCTTCTTTCAAAGATATCCAACCATATGGCAGATGTTTTTCTTTGCCTTTACTTTTTGGAATTACGTCTTCCAATACTTTAAATAATACTTTGAAATATTCTGTTTGTTCTCTGGCCACAACATGCAATATTT
>CAYHTX010000116.1:0-4371 GCA_964359615.1 uncultured Gammaproteobacteria bacterium
GATGAATACTTTTTAAAAAAATTAACCGATTTAATCCCGTTGGGCAGAATGGCCGATGCGGATGAATATAAGGCGGCAATTTTATTTTTAATTTCCGATGCCTCCAGTTATATGACCGGATCCACAATTATTATTGATGGTGGCAGAACTTGTTGGTAGTAAAAAAATCAAAGCAGAATTATGTCAACAGATGTGAATAATAATTTGAAAAAAAGCGGCAAGGTTCTTTTCGTTATTCATGACAATTTTCAAGATGACAACAAACTATCTTTAGGCCCGGCATATTTGTCGGCTGTTTTAAGAGACGCCGGCCATGAGGTGAGTGTCTATTCCCAGAATGTTTTTCACCAGTCCAATGAAGATTTTGGACGTTTTTTGGCAAAAAATAATTTTGACATGATTGGTTTAGGTTTTTTGGCTGCCAGATATGTGGAGGCTGTTCGACCGATTGCCAAGGTTATCAACGCCAACAAAAAGAAGGCTATATTTGTGGTCGGAGGACAAGGAGTCTCGCCGATACCTAGTTATGTGTTAAATGATATAAAGGCCGACATCGCCATGATTGGTGAAGCGGAGAATAATATTTGTGTTTTAGTAAATGCTCTTTTGAATAATGGTGATTTGCAAAATATTAAAGGCATTGCTTATCACGAAGCAGGAGTTATCAAGATTAATCCTCGGGCAGAGATTGTGCGGAATCTGGATCAATTGCCTTTTCCAGCGTGGGATTTATTTCCTATGGAAGAAATCGCCACTTGCGCTAGTTTTATGGGTGGCGATCAAAATGATAGATGGATGTCCGTTCTGACTTCTCGCGGGTGCGTGAATAGATGTAGTTTTTGTTATAGAATGGAGCAGGGAATCAGAATTAGAAGCATGGATAATGTTTATAAAGAATTAAAAATTCTTACTGAAAAGTATGAAATAAATAGTTTTTGTTTTGATGATGAAATGTTTATTCCCAACAGAGCCAGAATTAAAGAGTTTGTGGAAATGATTAAAAAGTTGAAGCACCCCATAAAATATTGGTGTCAAGCTCGGGTACAATTAGCGAAAGACAAAGAAATTTTGAAGATGTTGAGTGATTCTGGTTGTAAGCTTTTAAATTTAGGTTTGGAATCTCTAGACCAAAATGTTTTAGATTTGATGGATAAAAATACGAAAATAGAGGATAATATAGAGGCTGTGGAAAATACTATTGCCTCCGGGATACATCCGGGATTAAATTTTATTTGGGCCAATCCCGGAGACACTGTCGCCAGTCTGGAGAAGATTGTAAATTTTTTAATCAAATATGACACGCAGGGCCAGCTACGCACTGTCCGTCCTCCCACCACTTATCCAGGTTGTCCGCTCTATTACAAAGCGATTGAAGATGGTAAACTAATAGGATCTGGAGTTTTTTTTAATAAATTTAAGAATTCGGATAGGCTTACCGTTAATTTTACAGATCTTCCCGACGAAGAGGTGTATAAGGCGTTGCTGACAGCTAACACAAAATTAATTAAAAATTATTTTACAAAAAAGGGAGGAGATATGGCGAGTGCGGAAGTTTTGATTGATAGTTTCAGAAGGCTTTATTTCCCCCAATGTCCGGAAGACTTAAAGTTTAGAGGAGCTAGAAAGTATGCTAAAAAAGTCAATAATGATAAAAAATAAATTATATTTTATGATAAAAAGTTTGAATCAAAAGTTAAAAAAAATTAAATTATTGGCGCTTGATTTTGATGGTATTTTAACCGTTGGCGGTTATGTAATTGTCGATCAAAATGGCGTGGAATCTGTCGTTTGCAGCAGAAAAGATGGTTTGGGGATTGAAATGATAAAAAATGCCGGTATTGCGGTGGTGGTTATATCCAAAGAGAAAAATCAGGTTGTTGAAGCCCGTTGTGAAAAGCTTAATATCAAATGCTGGCAAGGGGTGGATACGGGTAGTGACAAATTAAAGATTTTTCAAACTCATGCGAAGGAATTGGGTTTAACACCAGGACAAATTTGCTATGGCGGAGATGATGTAAATGATATTGCCTGTATTGAGTGGGCGGGCTTTGGTTTCACGGTAGCTGATGGGCATGCTTTGTGCAAGAAAAAGGTTGATTATATTACAAAGACCGAAGGTGGCAGGGGCGCAGTACGTGAAGTTTGTGAAATGATTTTGCAAGCGCAAGGAAAAAATATTTGATATGGGTTAATATTTGTGGCTTCTCGGCGTTAATAAAAAACATCCTGACTAAATCGGGATGTTTTTTCATCACTGTTTTCATCCGCCTTGGGCGGATAAAAACATTGATGATGAGGGTGGCCAGTCCCTCGTTAGGCCGTGTTTCCTCCTTGTTAAGCGATGGCGATGATGATCGCTCCGATCGTCATGATGATTCCGCAAGCGATTCTCTGCCTGAATGACTCACGCTCTTTCAACAGCATGTACGCGAGAACGATCGTCATCGGGATTACCACCCGCTTCATCGTCCCTACGTATGCCACCAGTGAGTAGCGGAAAGCTAATCCAGTCAAGAATACACCGACTGCGAATAGCCCGCCAAGGACAGCCATCCTTAGAAGGGCTTCGTTGGTTTTGACCCCGCGGTGCTCTTTTCTGGCAATTGTCACGGCAAGGTTGCCAAGCGCGGCAATCCCGCAGACAAGTCCAAAGCCGAAGCCCACGTCAGTCCGACGCGCCACAAGGCCGTCGTAGTTCAAGCTGATCGTGGACAAGCCGACCGCGAAGAATGCCCAGCGTACGCCAGCGCTTCTGCGCAGAGCCAGGAATGGTGCTAGCCACGCAAGTAGCCGTTTTTGCCAACTCGGATTGACTGTGTTTTCCAAGAGTTTTTTGCGGAGCTCTTGGATGTTAAGGATGTATGTGCCGAGTACCAGTACCCACACTCCCAACCAGCCCAACAATGTCGGGTATTCCCCAACAATGAACATTGCAAGAACTATCACTATTGCAGGCGTCGTTGAGTCAATCGGAGTTACAAGTGATACTTCTTCAAGAGCTCTTGCTCGTGTTTTGGCGTACATAATGCCGATGTTAAGCACGCCTGTTGCAAGCACTGGAAATAGCCATCCTTCGGAAAGTTGTGGTCCTCCTGTGGTAAGTGAAGAAATCAGCAGGAGGATGCTCGCCATTGACAGGATTAGGGTTGTAAGGAGCGCGGATCTGTCTTTCCACTCTCCTCGCTGGTAATGGCGAGAAAGAATGTTGTGGAAGGCGAATGCAAGCGCGCCTGCCACAACGAAAATTATGGATAGGCCGTTCATGTTTTCCTCCTTTGTCGTCATTAGTTTGTGAAAGATCGTAAACACCTCAAAATAGAGTACCACATCTGTTCCCCCTTGTCAATACCCCCTCTTTTTGTTATAATAAACATAATTCTTGCTACACAAAAAATATGAACATCCTCTACATCGGTTCTGGCTTTGTGGGCGCGTGTTCGGCCGCTGTATCGGCGGATAGCGGGCATCAGACGCTGGTTTTTGATATTGATGAAAGAAAAATCAAGCTGTTGAGTTCGTGTGATCGCGACACAATCCAGTCATGCCTTTTTGAAGACGGCTTGGGTGATTTGTTAATCCGCAATAAAGAGCGCGTTGAATTCACAACTGACTATGGCAAAGTAGAAAAGTTTTTAGATGATTGTGACGCGGTGTTTATGTGTTTGCCGACTCCGGAAATAGGGGAGACGGGCGAGAGTGATTTGAGTTTTTATTTCAAAGCCGCGGAACAATTGTCTAATGCGTTGTGTCAGAGAAACACTGGAAAACAGATCAAATATATAGTCATAGTAAACAAAAGCACAGTGCCGATTGAAATGGTTGATAGAACACAGGAAGTGATGGAAAAAGCTGGAGTGAACAATTTTGGCGTTGTGTCTAATCCTGAATTTTTAGTAGAGGGCAAAGCGATTGAAGGTTCAATTCGGCCAGACAGAGTAGTTGTTGGCGCGTGGAATGAAAAGGACTTCGGAATTATGCGCCAGATTTATCAGCGTTTTTTTAATTCCACTACCATAAAATATATTGAAGTCAATCCTAAAGAAGCCGCGGCCGGCAAGTTGTTGGCGAATTTTTATCTTTTTAATAAGTTGGCTGTGTGTTTTGACGTGATTGGGCGCGCTTGCGAGACGTTTTCGCGTTTGGGTTTTGAAAATATCAGAAAAATTTTAACAACCGACCCTCGCGTTGGCGGATGGGGATTTTATGACAGCTTATACGCTGGCGGGAGCTGTTTTATCAAAGACGCGCGTTCGTTAACGCACCAGTTGCAAACAGCCGGTCAAAATGCCGCGATTGTCAATGAAACATATTTGGCAAACAAAAGACAGTTGGACGTCTTTCTCGGCCGCGCTGAAAAAGATGCGTGTCTCA
>CAYHTX010000117.1:0-4266 GCA_964359615.1 uncultured Gammaproteobacteria bacterium
CGCAAAACATTTGGGTGAATCATCCCGGCACCGAAAATCTCGAGCCAGCCGGAATACTTACAGACGCGGCAGCCTTTTCCCGAGCAGAGCGAGCACGTCACTTCGCCGTTCACGCCCGGTTCGACGAACGGATAAAACTTCGGCCGGAGCCGGACTTTTGTCTCATCGCCATACAGATGTTTGGCTACCGTCTCGAGCACGCCTTTCATATGTCCGATCGTGATCGCGGTATCAACCACGATCCCTTCGATCTGGTAAAACGTATGCTCATGCCGCGCGTCGGTCGCTTCATTCCGGAAACACCGTCCCGGGACAATCGCGCGAAGCGGCGCGCCGTACTCCTGCATGGCGCGGATCTGCACTGACGACGTCTGGGTGCGCATGAGCCAATCTGGGTGGCCTTTGATATAAAAAGTATCCTGCGAATCGCGGGCCGGATGGTCAGGCGGAATATTCACGGCCGTAAAATTGTAAAAGTCGCTCTCGAGCTCCGGGCCGTCAAGCACCATGAAGCCCATCGAAGTAAACAAATCCTCGAGCTCCCGCTGCACGATCGTCATCGGATGGAGATGTCCGGACTCGCGCGCACCAAGAAATGGCTGAGTCACGTCGATCGCCTCGCGCGGGGTGGCCCCTTCATCACGTTTTGCCTCAAGTTCACGGGTTTTTTCCGCGAGTTTTTTTTCTAAAGTCATTTTAAGCGCATTCACGTCCTGGCCAAAAACTTTTTTCGCTTCGCCGGACAGATCTTTAATCTGCTTCATGAGCGCTGTGAACGCGCCCGACGCACGGGAAAAAAACTGCTGCTCGAATTCTTCTAAATCCAAAACGGTAGATACTTTCGCCAATTCTTTTTCAAATCGCGCCTCGAGTTGTTTCAGTTCTTGATTCATAAAGCCGACCGCAAGAAAACTCTATTTCACGAGAAAATAATACACGCCATATCCTATCACAACGATCATACCGATCACAAGCAACCGAAGTCCGGTGCCAAATTTCTCAGTTTCAATCATTCCCGGCGTCTGTCGCTCCGTGCTCGTCTTTACAACGCGCGCGGCTTCGACTGCCGCGCCCTCCGCCGATCCTGCTTGGCTCGCGCTTGCGGCGCCGTTCGACGCCGTTTTTTTCAGCTGGCCTGCAAAGCGCGCCAAGTCATGATTTTTTTTAAAACGGAGCGTCAGGCGCTCTCCACTCGTGGTGTCGATGACCACGCGGCGCTGTTTATATGAGAGTGAGCGAATGGTCGGGTTTCCCGGTTCGAGCGGGATGCGGTGCGCCTCCGTCTGGGTCGTAAGGAGCATCTCGCGATCAGTCAGCTCAAGTTTTGCCTTCCGGCCGATGAAGAGAAAGGAAAGCGCCACATGTCCGCTCATGAAAAAAAACACCATGAATGGAAACGCTCGTCCGCCGATTCCAGATTGAAACCAGCGCATCTGCCCGGCCATGATGGCGAGAAAAAATCCCGTGAGAAACAAAAATCGGACCACCCCCAGTTCCTTCGGCTCAAGATAGACGTCGCTCGTGGTGAGAGGAGATTCCGGCGGCATACATTTAGCGAACCAGTCCGGCAATATCTCGCGCGGTCACAACCACGATAAGCGCCATGAGAAGGAGAAATCCGATCGTGTGCGCCAGTTGTTCGTATTTCATGGGTACCGGCCGCCGGAATATTTTTTCAATCGTGACAAAGAGCGCCCGGCCGCCGTCTAAGGCCGGAATCGGTAGAATGTTAATCGCGGCTAGCGACAGCGATATCATGGCGGTCACATTGAGGAGATAATTGAAACCAAGCCGCGCGCTTTCCCCAACCACCGAGGCAATGCCGACCGGGCCTGACACGTCAAAAATCAGGCCGTTCCCGAGCAGGAGATTTTTAAGGAGGAGATAAAAACTGACAAAAATATTGATGAGGCCGGTGCCGGCCGCCAGAAATCCTTTCGGAATTGCCTGGTACCACGGATAGCGAATGACCGCCACGTCAGCGAGGTGAAGGCCAAGCCGCGGGATATCATCGCCGCCGGGCATGATGCTCGGAGACACCGTGTAGGAAAGCAACTCGCCGTCCCGCTCAACCTGAATGATGTGCTCGACGATTCCTGATGCTTTAATTTTTTCCGTAAGACTGGTGGCGCTGGCGACAATTTCTGCATCAAGCGCGAGGACTCTGTCCCCTGCCTTGAATCCGGCAGATTCCGCCGGTGAATCGGCGAGCACCTGCTGCACCACGGTTCGGACCGGCTCGAGCGTGACGGCTTCCGGATCGACTCCGTCGCTGATGGCCGCCGGCAATCCGATCATAAAGCCAAGACTGAGAAGCGCCGCAGCGAGAAGAATATTCATGGCAACTCCGGCGACGAGCACCACCAGGCGCTTACCCGGACGGTGATAGGCGAAACTGTCCGGCTCAGCGCCATCTTCACCGCTCTCCCCTTTTATCTTGCAAAAGCCGCCAATCGGCAGCCAATTAAATGAATACAAGGTCGCAGGAAATTCTTCGCGGCGCTCGTCGCCGCCGACCGTTTCTGACAAACTGCTCTTGCCTTTGCCTTTCACGACCACCCACTTGCCGGACGCCGGATCTTTGTACACGCCAATCGCGCGCGGCGGGAAGCCCATGCCAAACTCATATACCCGCATGCCAAATTTCCGCGCGGTCCAAAAGTGGCCAAATTCGTGCACGAGAACAAGGAGCGTTAAAATCAGGAGAAAAATGACGATCGTGGCCATATGTTAATTCGTTTAGAGCCAATAGTTCACAGCCAATAGAATTTTACTGTGAACGATGAACTATCGGCTCTGAACTATGAACTCCAAAAAACCCTTGCTTTTAGAGCCTTTTTATAATAGAATAATAGGGATAGTATCACATAAAATTTTATTTTTATCAAGCTAAACTCTATGAGCACCACGCTCCTCATCGTTCTCGGCATACTCGTCGTCGCCATTCTCTGGGTCATCGCCCATTACAATGGCCTTATTCGCCTACGTAATCGCGTGCAGGAAGGCTGGAGCGATATTGATGTTCAGCTGAAGCGTCGGCATGACCTCATTCCAAACCTCGTCGAAAGCGTCAAAGGCTACATGACGCATGAGCGCCAGCTCCTCGAGAACATCACCAAAGCCCGCTCCGCCGCCGTCAATGCGCAAAACGCCGGCGACACCACGAACCTAGCCAAAGCCGAAAATACCCTAGGTGGCCTCCTTGGCAATCTCCGCGTTGCCTTCGAAGCCTACCCAGATCTCAAGGCCAATCAAAACATGGCCCAGCTCATGGACGAGCTGTCGGATACGGAAAATAAAATTCAAGCCGCGCGGCGGTTTTACAATGGTATGGTCCGCGACTTCAACACGAAGATCGAATCATTCCCCAATAATCTTCTCGCCGGATTTCTCAAATTCACCAAATTCACTTTCTTTGAAATCGAGGACAAAAGTGAACGCGAGAATGTGAAAGTGGCGTTTTAGACAGTTCATAGTTCGGAGCCAATAGTTCATAGGTAAGAGTCTATTGGCTCTGAACTATTGGCAATGAACTAGTCATATGTACAACCAAATCGCCTCAAACAAACGCAAAACCATTCTCCTCATCGCCATCTTCACCGCCGTCATCGTCGCGATCGGCTGGTTTTTGAATTATTATTTCGATTACGGCCCTGGAGCAGTTGTCGGCGCTCTCGTCTTTTCGGCACTCATGTCGCTCTTTAGCTATTACAATGCTGACAAAATCGCACTCTGGTCAACCGGCGCCAAGGAAATTCGCAAAGAAGACAGCCCCTATGTCTACCGGATGGTGGAAAATCTCGCGATTGCGAACGGCATGCCTATGCCGCGCGTCCACGTGATCGATAGCCCAGCCCTGAACGCCTTTGCGACCGGACGCGATCCAGAACACGCCTCGATCGCGGTCACGACCGGCCTCGTGAACGCCCTTGAAAATGAGGAACTCGAAGGCGTGATCGCGCACGAACTCTCGCATGTCAAAAATTATGACATCCGCGTCATGACGATCGTTGTCATCCTGGTCGGCGCCGTTTCCCTTATTGGCAACTTCTTCTGGCGCGCTCGCTGGTTTGGGGGGAGCGGACGCCGCGAGCGCGGCGGCGGACAGGCCCAGGCCATCCTCATGATCGTCGGCCTCGTCTTTATCATCCTCTCGCCCATCATTGCGGAACTCATTAAGCTCGACGTCTCGCGCCGCCGTGAATACCTGGCCGACGCCACCGCCGCGCTACACACCCGCTACCCCGAACGCTAGGCCCCAGCGCT
>CAYHTX010000118.1:0-4255 GCA_964359615.1 uncultured Gammaproteobacteria bacterium
CGACACGCCGTCGGCATCATAGTCGCCGTGAATGGTAATTTTTTCTTTTTTTTCTCGGGCCGTGAAAATGCGCTCTACGGCTTTTTTCATGTCGCGGAAGAGGAACGGATCATGGACATCCTGGGAGTAATCAGGGTAGAGAAATTCATCAATCGCGTCCTGTGTCCGCAGATTTCGGTGATACAAAAGACGGGCTACCGTTTTATGCAACTCGGGAAATTCGTCGAGAAAAGATTGCGGCGGATCACCGAGAATGCGCCAGTCTTTGTTCATAGTGATATGCACGAGGGGATGAGTATTATACCCCTCCCCATCCTTTTTTGAAATCCCAGTATGAATCCGCCAGAAAGATAGAAAAAATGCCGAATGAGAGATCGATGGCTACGAGGTCGGTGACATTCGGTGTTTCGCCGAGGTGAAACATGGCGAGCGCGAGACCGAGCAATATCCAGTGTCCGATAGGACGTTTGAGCGGATCCTGCTTTTCGGCGCGCGGGATTTTTGAGCGCACACGGAGTGAGAAGAGCGTGTAGAAGATCATCCAGGGAAAGAAAAAATACCATTGCCACATAGTGGTGTCTTTCTCGAACCAGAGGAGCGTTGCGTGGTAGGGAACAAACAGAAAAATACCGAAGACGAAGAGGAAAATGATTTCGAGCTGGTAGCGGTGGTGGGCTTTGAGTTCGTGATGTTGTTTGAAGAGAGTCATAGTACTTGCATTCCAATATATTATTTTGTTTTTTGCGTTTGCGTACATCGCAGGGGATATTCTTTTTTCGCTGCGAAGACTGTCTGAGCGAGGGAGGCGACCGTTCAGGTTGTGTGCGGTTGCAGGTCGCCGACCGGTCCCCGACTCAGTCGGGGGCGCGAGTTTCTGAGCGAGAAAAAAGAATATCCCCGAGATGTCAAACGCAAAAATTGTATCTTTTCTAGTCTCTGTTGCCTGTCAAACGGTACTCAAAAAGAATCTTTTGGCAGGTATTGTAATTTCCGTTGTGCGACAGGGCGAGGCGATCAGCGGTAAAATCAATCGGCAGCTGGCTGGATCCGATATCGGTCGTATGGAGGGTGATATGCGGTAAGAAGTGCTCGTAACTGTGATGCGTTACAAACTCATTCAAGTAGTCCAGGTGTTTTATCGGCACCTCGCCCGCCGGGTGCGGAACGAACATGTCCGGCGTTACATCGCGCGTGAAAAGCGGACTGATTCGATCAATAACCGTTTCATGCAGTCTTTGCATTTCCGGCGTGCGCACGGCGTTCAGTCCGCCATACGCTCCGACATGATCCAGACTGACTTCTACTCGTGAAAACTCCTTTGCGAGGTTCGCGAGTTGTGCGACGGCTTTTTCAAGATTGTCTGTCGAAAGCACACCCATAAGGAGCGTCATGTGTGGGATGGTATGGTCAAGTCCGAGGAGCGCCTTCAGCGGCGTTTTTTTATTCGCTTCGCAATTGATCTCGATACACAGATCCATGATTTCCGGCGGCGGGAGAAGGACGACGTCAACGGCGATTTTTGCCATAGCGTTTATTGGAATATCGGCAGAATGGTGAAAAACACCATGGCGAGGACGGCGAGCACTGAAATGATGGTCCAAACTACTTTGAAATGTTTATTGCCATACATAGAGGTCATGTATTATGAATATGTTACCGTTTCAGTACCGCCAAATAGGCTTCGGTCGGAATATCCACTTTGCCCTTGCCCATCGCCAGCATTTTTTTCTTCCCTTTCTTCTGCCGCTCGAGGAGTTTGCGCTTCCGCGAGACGTCGCCGCCGGACATGGTGGCCGTCACGTCTTTCCGGAGCGCGGATATGCGTTCGGCCGCGACAACTTTCCCACCGATCGCGGCTTGAATTTTTAAGACGAACTGCTGTCGCGGGAGCGTCTCTTTCAGTGACTCCACGATTTTTTTCCCGACCTGGTAGGCCTGGTCGCGCCAGACGAGGGTCGCGAGCGCCTCGACCGGCTCGTCCGCAATGATAATATCAAGTTTGACCACGTCGGTCTCGCGGTATTCCTTGAAATCATAGTTGAGGGACGCGTACCCGCTCGAGACAGTTTTTAGTTTATCATAAAAATCGGTAATAAGCGATGCGAGCGGCATCTCATAGTGGAGGAGTGCGCGTTTGCCTGCGCCCATGCTCAGGTATTCGGTATTGAGGTACTCTCCTTTGCGTTATGACACGAGTCCCATCACATTCCCGATTGAGGATTCCGGGGTAATAATATCCACCGTCATCCACGGCTCTTCGACCACGGCAATGTGCTGCGGATCAGGGAGGTCCTGCTGGCTTTTGGCCGTGAGTTCTTCGCCGCTCGTCTTCGTGATATGGTACGCGACACTCGGGATGGTCGCGACAATTTCGAGATCAAACTCGCGGCTGAGCCGTTCCTGGAAAATATCGAGGTGGAGCATCCCCAGGAAGCCGGAGCGGAAGCCGAAGCCGAGCGCGCTCGAGTGCTCCGGCTCGTAGGACAAAGCCGAGTCGCTGAGTTTGAGTTTATCCATGGCGTCCCGAAGCGCGCTATACGCGTCGCCTTCTTTCGGGAAAATGCCCGCAAAGACCATGGGCTTGACTTCTTTGTACCCGGTTAAGGCTTCGGGGGCGGGCGTTTTTTCGAGGGTGATGGTGTCGCCGACGCGGACATCATTCAGCTGTTTGAGTCCGGTCACCACGTATCCGATCTGTCCATTTTCGAGCATACCGTCAGAGATGAGCTCTGGTCCGAAGTGGCCGATGTCCAGGACTTCAGCGGCGGCGCGGCTTTTCATCAGCAAAATACGGTCGCCCTTTTTCAGGCTGCCGTCAGTCATCCGGATCGAAGCCACGACACCGCGGTAGTCGTCATAGAAAGAGTCGAAAATCAGCGCCCGAGTCGGCGCAGTCGGCGTATCTGTCGGCGGCGGGATGCGGGCGATCACCGCATCAAGGAGCTCAGGCACGCCTTGGCCGGTTTTCACCGAGGTATGGAGAATATCTTTTTCGTCGCAGCCAATGAGCTGGATAATTTCTTCGGTCGTCTTTTTGATATCCGCATTCGGCAGATCAATCTTATTGAGAACCGGAATGATGGTGAGATTCTGTTCAATCGCGAGATACAAGTTCGCGATCGTTTGCGCCTGCACGCCTTGCGTTGCGTCGACGAGGAGAATCGCCCCTTCGACCGCGGCGAGCGAGCGCGAGACTTCATAGGTAAAATCAACGTGACCGGGAGTGTCAATGAGGTTGAGGGTATACGAGGAGTCTTTTCCCGCTGTTGGCGGGACCCCGCCTGAGGGCGGTGGCCATTTCATCCGTACCGGCTGCAGCTTAATCGTAATGCCGCGTTCCTGCTCGAGTTCCATCTGATCGAGGAGCTGGTCACGCATCTTCCGCTTTTCCACCGTGCCGGTCAGTTCCAAAAAACGATCCGCGAGCGTGGATTTGCCGTGGTCAATGTGCGCAATAATACAGTAATTTCGTATGCTCTGCATAGAGAAAAAAGCGTTCGTATTGTACCAGCGTTTTTTTTTCGTGGCAAGGTGGCGAGGCGGCTCTAGCTGTTTTCCGGCGGCTGAATTTCGCTGGGGAGGTGTCCCACGCCGAGCCAGCGTTTTTTGAAGCTGGAAAGAAATGCGATGAGCGCATCGAGCCGCAGGCTGTATGCGATGAAGCCGTACGTTGCGAGTCCAGCGAGTCCGGCGATGAGTCCCTGGAGAAAAATGCCGGTGAAGCGGGTCAAGTCAAAGACTGCGGCGAGGGGCGCTTTGAGCAACTGAATCGTGAGCGCCATGAAGAGTCCTGCGACTGAAATTTTATACAGGCTTTGGAAGATGGGCAATTCGTGGAGCGTCGCCACCCGCCGGCGCAGGGTCAGCCACAGCAGGATAAATTGCACGGCCATTGAGAGGGAAAAGGCGAGCCCGATGCCGATCAGGCCGAGCGTCCCGGTTTTGCCCGAAGGGAGGATGTATACTACGTCCTTGAGCCAGGCCGCGGCCGCTAGATTGATGACCGTCGCGAGCGTGGTCACGAGGCACGGGGTCCACGTTTCACGGAGTGAAAAAAAGGCGCGGATAAGGAGTGGGATCAGGCTCTGAGCAAAGAGCGACAGCGCGAGCACGGCGAGCAGGTTGGCGGTCGTGATCGTATCGTGCCAATCAAACGCGCCAGAGCCGAACGTGGCCCGGATAATCTGGGCGCGGAGCTCGATAAAGAGAATCGTGATCGGCACCGAGAAAAAAAGAATCTGCCGGATGATGAGCG
>CAYHTX010000119.1:0-4213 GCA_964359615.1 uncultured Gammaproteobacteria bacterium
TCACCGGCGAGGGTAGGTTTGTCAGGCAGGGGGCCAGTCGGTCGCGCGGAGACGCGTTCATCTACCCACAGGTGGTGCTGCGCGACGGGTCCTACATTGGCGTTCGCTACAACGACAACGCGGTGCCACCCACTGGACGGTCGCGCCTCACGCTGAAGGACTCGGAGAAGCTGCGCTCCCCGGCGTCGCCCCGCGACGCCGGCGGCGTTCATAGGATCGTGTTAGGCAGCAGATCACAAGGGCGATAGCGAAGCCGTATGGCGCGTCCCGCCATCGTTCCACGAGGGACACCCGCCGTGGAATTCCTGATAGTCCGCCGTAACGGTAAGTCGTTCTGGAACATACCCGGGAGCCGAGAGTCGGAAACGGTAGGTCCCAGGTGACGTTCCGAACCCGCACGCCAATTCACACCGTACCATTGAGCCCTCCATAGATACTCCCGTCCCCAGCTCCACAAACGGGACGAAGGGCATCGGCGCTCCAAAGTCTCCTTGGAGGGTGAGTGAGTCGAGGTAGACTACGGCGAGGGCTCGTCCGCTGACAGCGTCGCTAACGCGCGACAGAAACAGGATAGGTTCGCGATAAGTGTGCGAGCACGGACCGGCGGTGAACTTGTCGCAGGCAAAGACAGCCACGGCAAGCACCGCTCCAACTCCTTTGGAAATAACGGCTCGCGGTCGCATCGCGCCTCTGCCAGGTCTGCTGCCTAACGTAGCTGTAGACAAAGCTCGCGCCGCGCCGGACATCGCAGCACTGTGACGGGCGAAAGGTGCATCGAATGTGGTGCGCTGGCGCCTCCCCGTCGAGCCCCCCCATGGCCCGCTACAGGTACATCGATACCAACCCCCGGTTCTTGCCCGTCGACCTGGCGCGGCAGCTGTTGCCCGGCACGTTCGAGCACGCGCTCAACCACCTGCTCGATCACGCGATCGATCTGTCCTCGTTCGATGCGCGCTTTCGCAATGACGCGACGGGGGCCACGGCCTATCCGCCGGCCATGCTGTTGAAGGTGGTGCTCTTCGCCTACTCGCAGGGGATCGTCAGCAGCCGCGGGATCGAGCGGGTCTGCAGGAGCACGTCACCTTCATCGCCCTCTGCGGCGATACCGCCCCGCATTTCACCACCATTGCGCACTTCGTGAGCACGCTGGGCGACGACATCGCGCGGGTGTTCGCCGGGGTGGTCGCGATCTGCGACGCCCAGGGCTTGATCGGCCGCGAGATGTTCGCCATCGACGGGGTGAAGCTGCCCAGCAATGCGTCCAAGCGGCGGAGCGGGACGCGGGCCGACTTTGAGCGCCAGGCGACGAAGCTCGAAGCCACGGCGCAGACGATGCTCGCCCGCCACCGGGCCATGGATGCGCTGCCCACCGAACCGACGCTCGCCGCGAAGGAAGGAAAACGCATCGAGCGCCTCGAACGGGACGCGGCGCAGATTCGCGACTGGTTGGCCAGGCATCCCGACGATCGACGCGGCCCGAAAGGGGCGATCCGGAAGAGCAACCGCACCGACAACGAGAGCGCCAAGATGGCCACCGGCAAGGGGGTGATCCAGGGGTATACCGGCGTCGCCGCCGTCGATAGCGCGCATCAGATCATTGTCGAGGCCCAGGCCCACGGCACGGGCTCGGAGCAGGAGGTGCTCCTGCCGGTCGTGGTGGCGATGCAGGCCAAGCAAGGGATGCCGGCCCTGCTCACGGCTCACTCGCTCCTCACGGCCGATGCCGGCTATCACAGCGAAGCCAACCTGCAACAACTGGCCACGCGCCACGTGGACGCGCTCATCGCCGACAACCACATGCGGCGCCGGGACGTGCGATTCGCGACGCCAGACCGCCATCACGACGGGCCCGATCCGCTGCATAACAAGTCCCGGCCCGAGCCGATGGCCACGACCTATCAGCCCGGGGACTTCACCTATGATGCGACGGCGCGGACGGGTGTGTGCCCGGCGGGAAAGTCCCTGTACCGCACCGGCCACGACCTCGTGATCAACGGGTATGTCGGGGACGCGTTTCGGGGAGCGCAACGCGACTGCGTGCCGTGCCCGCATCGCGCGCAGTGCCTACGGACGCCCGAGACAACCCAGGCGCGCCAAGTTGTGTTCTTCCACGGCCGGGTCGCGCGGCCGACGACGCCTGAGAGTCACACGGCGCGCATGAAACGTCGCATCGATTCCCCGGAGGGCCGTGCGCAGTACGGGCAGCGCTTCGCGACCGCGGAGCCGGTCTTCGGCAACCTGTGCTACAACAAGGGACTCGCTCGCTTCACCCTGCGCGGCCAGATCAAAGTCGATGCGCAGTGGAAGCTCTTCTGCCTGGTCCACAACATCGAGAAGCTCGCCCATCATGGGTATGCGGCGTAGTGAGGCGCCACACCGCCGCCTCACCCGCCGCCGAGGCGCGGCCTCCTCACCTCCCACCGATGGATTCAGGGCAGAGAACGACCCTCATGTGCGTCCGCTCCATTTCGCACGCTCGCGCGCAGTCCCCAAAGGGGTTTTTCTACAGCCTCAACGGATCGGTTTCAGCTGCGGCGGACCACATAAGATCGTGCGGTGGACGCGCGCAAGCGCGCCTCCGCGCCTACCATAGCGCCGCCGACAGCTGCCAACGTTGTTAGGCAGCAACGTGTCGTCATAGAGAAGAGGCGTTACAGGCAATTTGCTGGTGGATAGATGCCAGCGTCGTCGGTTCTCAGGCGGACGCGAGTCCCAAGTTGAGACGCACCAACGTGCCACAACTCGACCGAAAGAGCCTGGTCGCGGAATCCCTCGTAAAGCGCGTTGCGAAGCCTGGCGTCGCGAATCCAAGTGAAGACATACCATGTTGGGCGGTCATAACGATTGTCCGGCTGGTTGTAGCGCGACCCAATCGAGTCCAGAAGCACACGCCCGTCGTCATGAACGAGTCGGACGCGCGGATCCGGCTCGGGGTCAATCGTGCCCGACGAGAATGGCCAAAGGTGCCAGATTACAAGTTCAGCGAATTCCTGTGTGTCGTGTTGAACGAAGACCACCAGCAGGGTGTCTCCGGCATTGATACCAGAGTCGGGGAGAAACGCCCGCGCTTCCGCATGCTGGCCACCGCCGCAGGGCTCGCCAATTCGGGAACCGTTGCACGACAAGAGAATCAGGCTGCATGCTTGAAGAAGGACGCGTCGCACAAGTTCCACCTGTCACACGACTTGGCTGCCTAACGGATAGCGTTCTGCTGCAGGCGATCAAATAGAGCCGCCGCGGACGGCGGCACCTTGAAGGAAGATACGACCGCCGGCCGCGGCGGCAATCCACACCTTCGCCTGTCAGCAGCAACGTCTGTTGAACTCAATCCGCCTGCAGCGGATAGCATGTCTGATTTCGTTCCTGGCCTGCCCCTGAACGATTGAGGCGCGTGGCGGGCGGTGCCAGATCATCCTCTCACCCCTTTCTGAGAGGATCCCATGACCCCGCTCCGCCAGCGCATGATCGACGACCTCCAGCTCCGCGGCTACGCCGAGCGCACCGTCGAGGCCTACGTCCGCGCCGTCGCCCAGCTCGCCCGCTTCTATCATGCCTCCCCCGACCAGCTGACGGAAGACCAGATCCGCCAGTACTTCCTGCACCTGAGCACCGTCCAGAAGGTCGCCCGCGGCACCCTCACCATCGCCCTCTGCGGCATCAAGTTCTTCTACAAGGACACGCTCGCGCGCCAGTGGACCGTGCTCGATGTGGCCCGCCCCAAGGGTGAGAAGAAGCTCCCCGTCGTCCTTGGCCGCGAGGAGGTCTGGCGGATTCTCGCCGCCGTGCGGATCCCCGTCTATCGCGTCTGCCTCACCACGATCTACGCCTGCGGCCTCCGGCTCATGGAAGGGGCCCGCCTCCAGGTTCCCGACATTGACGGCGCACGCCAGCTCCTCCACATCCATGGCAAGGGCGGCAAGGATCGCTACGTGCCGCTCCCCGACGCCACGCTGGAGTTGCTGCGGGAGTACTGGCGCACGCACCGGAATCCGCTCTGGCTCTTCCCCACGGGCCCCCGCCGTCACGTCGCCCCGCTCAGTGATCCCGCCGTCGGCCCATCTCCCGCGCGAGCCTCCAGAGCGCCTTCTGCCGCGCCGTCAAGCAGAGCGGCGTGCACAAGCGCGCCCACGTGCACACGCTCCGCCACAGCTACGCTACTCACCTCCTCGAAGCCGGCGTCACCCTCCGCCTGATCCAGGACAACCTCGGCCAC
>CAYHTX010000120.1:0-4114 GCA_964359615.1 uncultured Gammaproteobacteria bacterium
GTTGCTTGCCACCTCCCCGAAGCTTATCGCAGGCTGCTACGTCCTTCATCGCCTCCTGATGTCAAGGCATCCACCATATACCCTTATTGTATTGCAACCACAAAGATGCCGCCCGTGCCGCCTATTATTCAGCACGAGTTTCTTTGTGGTGTTTATAATTCCACTCTACTAAACTATTCAATTGTCAAAGGTCAGTCGGTGCATCCGATCAGGGAACAAAAAAGACCGCCCCTAAGGCGGCTTTCTATGAGAAGAACCCAAAAAGGGCGCTTGTCAGCCGCTTGAAAGGAAAAGCAAAGTCTTCAAGTGTCCCATAGTGTATATCATCACGCGTAGTATACGTTGAGGAGTTACCCTATGTCAATAGGCCATTTCTCCTGTATAAGCATGCCTTTATTGACGCGCGGAATATGCTCCCACAATGCCTCGGTCACAAAGGGCATAAATGGGTGGAGGAGCTTGAGGCAACTGACAAGAATCGTATACAAAATATATTGAGCAGCCTTGCGATCCTTACCCTCAAGCCGCGGCTTCATATCTTCAATAATCACATCGCAAAAGGTATGCCAAAAATAATGATACGCAGTATCACCGGCGCGATTAAAATCAAACTTCTCAATGGCATCGGTTACCTCGCGCACCACGGTGTGAAGTTCGGAGAGGATACGCTGATCGGTCTCTGTAAGCATCAAATCTTCCGGGTAGCCGCAGGCTTTAGCCTGCGCTCCCTGAGACAGGGACGCAACCTGAAGGTTGCGACTACCATACGTCTTTATAAACTCCTCATCTAAATTCATTAATACAAAACGCGTGGCATTCCAAATTTTATTCGCAAAGTTACGGTACCCGGCAATTTTTTGCTCATTCAATTTTACATCAGTACCAGCGGCCGTTCCCATAAAAAGCGATACGCGCACCGCATCGGCCCCGTACTTTTCAATCATGTCCAATGGGTCAATGACATTACCTACACTCTTACTCATTTTCTTCCCTTTCATGTCACGCACCAAACCATGTAAGTACACTGTTTTAAACGGCACCTCGCCAAGAAGCGCAGTCGACATAAGAATCATGCGCGCCACCCAAAAAAATACAATGTCATACCCGGTCTCCAGCACCGAGGTAGGGTGAAACATGCGATTCTCTTGAGGTATACCCAGCACTTTGGCCTCAGCCATAGTGCTGGGCCAGCCTAATGTGGAAAACGTCCAAAGGCCTGAAGAAAACCAGGTATCGAGGGTATCAGGGTCTTGCTCCCAACCTTCCCCTTGAGGGGCAGAAGCACCCACATACACTTCCTCCTGCCTATACCACACCGGAATGCGATGCCCAAACCAAATTTGGCGGCTCACGCACCAATCGCGTAAATTATTAATCCACTCAAAATATACTTTTTTAAAACGATCAGGAAGAATGGTTACGCTCCCACTCTCCACTGCCTCGTGCATAAGCTGCTTCAGGGTTACCTCGCTCCCGGTACGCACATGAGAGAATTTTTTATTCACATCCATGAACCATTGCAACTTGGGCAAAGGCTCCACGGCGGTGCCACAGCGGTAACACACCGAAAGATTATTTTGCATGGGTTCTTCTTTTTCTAATAATCCTGCCGCGCGCAAATCTTCCACAAATGCGACGCGTGCTTTTTTAATATATAACCCCGTATACTTCCCCGCATCCATCATTTTCCCATCTTCCCTAATCACCTGCCGATGGGGCAATGCATGCCGCAGGGCAAGTTCATCATCAGTCATACTGTGGCTGGGAGTTACCCCCACTACTCCGCTACCAAATTTAGGATCAATCGCGGAATCGGCAATAACTTTTACATGAATAAGGTGCCCGGCCAAATCTACATCAAATTCTTTGCCTACTAAATGGCTATATCGCGCGTCACTGGGGTGTACCGCCAAGGCGGTATCACCGAGTTTTGTTTCCGGCCGCGTGGTGGCGACAACCAAAAATTCACCCTCACCCCCGCCTACGGCGGGGCCTCTCCCCTCGAGGGAGAGGCGAGGAGAAGATAATTCTTCTGCTTCACCCTCTCCCCTTGCGGGAGAGGGTAGGGTGAGGGGGTACTTTATAAAATACAAAATCCCCTCTTGCGCCTTGTACTCCACCTCATCATCGGCCAAGGTGCTGGCACAGCGGGGGCACCAGTTCACAATTCTATTGCCACGATATAAAAGCCCTTTGTCGTATAACATTTTAAACGCCGTGCGCACGGCCACGCTGCGCGGCTCATCAAGCGTATAGGCCTCACGGCTCCAATCGCAACTGGCGCCCATTTTGCGCACCTGCAGTTTAATGCGATCCTTACTTACCTGTACAAACTTTTCTATTTCGGCCAAAAATGCTTCACGCCCCAGTTGATGCCGGCTTTTGTCTTGCTCTTTGAGCAACTTTTTTTCCACCACGGTTTGCGTGGCAATGCTGGCGTGGTCCGTGCCCGGAATCCACACGGTGGCGTCGCCCTTCATACGGTGATACCGCACCATAATGTCTTCCAAGGCCAACATTACGGCATGGCCCAAATGTAATGTGCCGGTCACGTTCGGGGGCGGCATGACCATGGAGAAAGAACCCCCCTTTATCCCCCCCTTCGCAAGGGGGGGAGTGGGGGGGTGGGGCACGAATGCCCCGCTCGCTTCCCAGAGTTTATAAATGTCGTCTTCGTGTTCTTTGGCAATGTATTGAGAAGGAAGTGGTTCCATAGAAAAAAATAATACGAAAGCGTGGACCGAGGGGGAGTCGAACCCCTTGAGCAAGGTTGACAGACCTGCTCCCGGAAACCGCCCGGACTCGGCCCTCAAGTCCACAAAGCAAGTATATCAATATTGTATTAAAAACAGAAGAACTCTCTTGCGAGAGCTCTTCGGAGTAACGAACGATTCCGATCATTGCAGGTCTGTCAACCTGCAATTAGTATAGCAAAGCCATATATTGTGTCAAATTTTGGTATTCTTTTCTTGCATAAACGGCAAGATAAACTCTTGTAAGAGCTCAAGTTTTATTTCTTGTTTTAATTTTTGTAAAGCGGCATTACTCATAGAGCAAAAAGTATACTTTATACTACTCTGGAATAGATTCTTTGCCTATATTGACTTTTATAGCTTGGTGTGTTATGGTGTGCATAACGTGGTCTTTGACAAGAGAAGCAGATAATCTAACTATAGTAACCCATTCTGGGCACACTTAGGGCTTGTCGCGTTCTTTTTATAAAGCAATTTTGACAGGCCCTTATTGTGCCCGGATATGGGCAATTAATCCTGACTGGTTACACCTTCCGTTCAAACGGCTGGTGCGTAACCAGTCCGACTACGATAAATGTTCTCGCCCCACGGCAAGGAGGGAATAACGTGGGAAGCAAGAGAAGGCCAGGAAGAAAAGGAGGGCCACCTCCAGATCTTCCTCCTGGCGTGATTCTTCCGGAAGAGATCATCGGGATCATCCGGAAGGATCTTGACCAAGTACGGAGCCCTGAATGGCTCCGTACTAACGATCATAAGGCGGGGCTTGGGCGCGTGGAAACGCCTACTCCTGTCTCGCCGCCCGCGCCCGCCGCTCCGGCGGCGCGGTACCTCTGTGAAACCAAAAGGAAAGTGTGCGTGGCGGCAGCAGCGTTATACGCCGCCACAAAAACGAATGGGTCGGGTGGTCTGACCCATAACCCACAACCCCCAAAAGGAGGGAAGCCCATGACCGCCCCCGCCGCTGCTCCCGCCTCAGCTCCGGCACCCGCAGCCGCCCCGTCCGCGAACCCGGCTCCGGCAACCGGCCCCACGACCCCGCCTGCTCAGACCTCCGCTCCCGTAGCCAACCCCGCTGGCGCTCCGACCCTGGCCGTGGCCCCGCCGGTGACTCTCGAGTCGCCGGCTCCGGAGCCCGCCCTGACCGTTGCGACCCCCGCTCCCGCCCAGGCCACCCAGCCTGCCGCTCCGGCCGTGACCGCTCAGAACGACCCGCTCTTCTGGGCCGGCGTCGCGGTCGCCGCCTCCCTCCTCTTCGCCGTCATCTACAACTGGTAGACCGCCTCGGGGGAGGCAAAAAATCTCGGACCCTGACGAGGTGGGCCCCCGGGGTGGCCCGGGTGGCCCCCCCCAAGAAAACACCA
>CAYHTX010000121.1:0-4097 GCA_964359615.1 uncultured Gammaproteobacteria bacterium
CCCGTAAAAATTCACGGAGCGCCTCAGCCGGAATTTCCGTATGCCGCGCCTGCCAGATATGCATGAGGATCGGAAACATGGTATTAGTTTTATACCCCGTAAGACCGCTCGCGAACACAATCGGCGCAAAATCCACGTGGGGGAAATGCGAATAGACCATGCGCTTGACTTCGTTGCGGTAGGCATCGCTGTTATCTGTGGCGAGATCCCATTTATTAATGATAATGACAACGCTTTTCACTCGCTTCTCGAGAAGACCTCCCAGCTGCCGGTCTTGCGACGAAATGGGTTCGCTCCCGTCAATCACAAAGAGCACAATCTCCGACTCCTCGATCGTCGTAATACTTTTTTGAATCCCCTCGCGCTCAAGCTCGCCCGACACTTGGGCTTTACGACGAATGCCGGCGGTGTCGATGAAAAGAATCGGCTGTTCGCGCATTCGCTTGCCGACTTCATGCCGATAGATAACCAGCGTATCATGCGGCTCGCGCGTCGTGTGCGGCATGGGACTCACAATCACTTTTTCTTCGCCGATGAACTTATTAAAGAGCGACGATTTGCCGACATTGGGCTTACCGATAATCGCGACCCGAATCGGGGTCTCCGTCTCAGCGCGTGCCGCAGATTTTGGCCGCCGCTTCCCTTTTCTCAGCTCTGCAAAAATCTGGTCGAGGAGATCGCCGAGATTACGTCCATTGACGCCTGAGACCGGAAAGGGATCGCCCAGCCCGAGCTGGAGCCAGTCACGCGCGCTCATGTCTGATTGGATTTCATTCGTATCAACTTTATTCGCAATCAAAAAAATCGGCTTTTTTATTTTCCGCCGCAGAAGCTCCGCGAGCCGTCTCTCTTGCGGGAGAACTCCTTCTTGCCCATCGGTCACGAAGACGACCACATCCGCCTCCTTGACCGCTCGCAGACTCTGCTTCAAGATATCCGCTTCGAGCGGAATGGCATCGGTAAAGGTGAGACCGCCGGTATCAATGAGCTTAGCGAATGTACCGCGCCATAAGATAAACCCTTCATTATTCGTTCTCGTTGTCCCGGGAATATCTGAAACGATCGCCTTCTTTTCCTCAATCAGGCGGTTAAACAGCGTGGACTTGCCAACATTCACTCGTCCGACGAGCGCGATGACTGGCAAATTTTTTTTTGATAGTTGCGCTGGGGTTGCCATATTATTCGGTGAGATCTTCGCCAAGAACAACGAGGATATCAGTATCTGGCGCGACTGTCAAACCCGCCGGCAGAGCCGCGACCGATGTGATAAGCAATTCGGACTTAAGCGCCTGGATCACTTCTTCCGGCGCTCCCGCAGTTACAGTATAGATCGCGCTCGTCATGAGCGGCCTCTCGGCGGTGTTCCCGATCGCGACGACCGAAAATTTCTTATCGACGAGCGTCTTTTTCATCCGCGCCGCAAAGCCGGCCCGCCAGGTGCCGTTTTGGATTTCGATGTTGGCCTGAACCATGCCTGGCGAATCTTGCGGCGGCGTATCATTGACGGTCGTCGGTGTCGTTTCAAAAACCAGCGCGATCGCGTCACGAATCGCGTCGAAATTGCCGCCCTTCGGCGCCAGTACGAACGCTCCGGCAGCGGTGTACCCGTTTTCGAGAAATCCCTCCTCGCTCGAGTCGAGCACGACCGTGCGGATCTCCTCGGTTTTGAGCGTCCGTCCGAGACGGATGAGTGCGAGCGTTTCCGAAAACGTGAGATTCGTCGTGATGTGCGCGTCGAGCGTATCCATGATCCGCTTCAGGCGGATCGGGTTCGTGAGCGTCGAAAATGACGTGAGTTTCTCCTTGAGCGCGAGGAGCATCTTCTGCTGCCGGCGCGCCCGCGCAAAATCCGATCCCTCGCCGTTGTTCCCGTGGCGACTGCGGGCGTACTGGAGAGCGCGCGCGCCATCCATCACCTGCACGCCTTTTTTGAACGAAATGGACGTGGTCCGAAAATTATTCGTCGGATACTCGACGTCAACGAACCCGCGCTCGACGTTCACCTTGATGCCGCCCATTTCGTCGATCACCTCGGCAAAGGCTTTGAAATCAATCCGGATATAGTAATGAACGGGAATATCAAATTGTTTTTCGATCACCTCGGAAGCGAACGCACTGCCCCAGAGTTTCCGCTTCGACTCGCCAAAGGCATTCGCGTGATTGATTTTATACCACCCATAGTCCGGGATGTCGACGCCGAGATCGCGCGGGATCGAAATCATCGCGACCTGCCCGGTCGAGGGTTTGACGCTCGCGATAATAATCGTGTCCGTCAAATACGGGCCTTCATGACCGACGCCGCCCATGCCGAGGATGAGTACATTGACCCGGTCATCGTCCTCTCCGGCGAGCGTCACCTCTTTATGAAAGACGAGATGTGACAGACGCCTAAAAAAACCTTCCGGCGCCTTAGGCTCGAGCGTGACTGGATCGTACTGCTCGATATCATCCGGCTCCGTGTCCGGGATAGCTCTGACGATGAGAAAAATGGCGACGACAGCCATTGCTAAAAAACAAAAAAACCATGCATACCGTCGGCGGCGGCGTCTGCGCTCTTCTCCGCGCCGTTCCGTCTCGAGAAAATTCATCGGCAGGCGCGGCGACGCCGGCTGGGTCTCTGAAGGCTTCAATTCGCTCTCATCATTCATACAAGACTTGCACATGTATCCTGGTAGTATAGCGAAAAATACCATGAGTTACAACCGCTTGGACAGCCATCCGCACGAGGCGAACGAGAGAGTTGAAAAAAATGACGAACGGTGCTACACTCATGAGAGCCCCATGGACGACTAGCTCAGCTGGTTAGAGCATTGCATTCACATTGCAAGGGTCACAAGTTCGAATCTTGTGTCGTCCACGCTTCTCACTTTCTCCTGTTTCTGGTATACTATTCGTAGCTAACGACTGAGGTATGCCGCGCCCACTCACCGAAGAAACGTCAATCGGCGAAGTCCACCACCGGTGGATTATTTCAGAATACGAACAGCACGAGCGCGGTTCGTGGTGGTATATTGCCATGATAACGCTCGGCCTCGCGCTCGTCCTGTATGGGGCGTTCACCTTGAACTTCCTATTTTCTCTCATCATCATTCTCGCCTGGATCATTCTCTTTCTCCAATCGAAAACGGCTCCGGCTCAGGTGACGTTCCAGATCACCGAACTCGGCATCGCGATCGCCTCTCGGTTTTACCCGTATTCAGAACTTGTCCAATTCTACATCATCTACAATCCGCCGGAGGTGAAGACGCTCTTCATCGAGACGAAAAGCTCCATGCGCCCGACGATCCGCATCCCGCTCCTCGAAGAAAATCCGGTTGAAATCCGCGAGACCTTGCGCCAATACCTCCTCGAAGACCTCGAGCGGGAAGAGGAGCCGATGAGCGACACCCTCGCCCGGCGCTGGAAGATCCACTAGCCAGCGCGACTCCCCTTCACACACAGGACTTTTGCCGATTGACAAAAGTTCTTTTTTTAACTATACTGTCCGAGAAAATGCGTATTCCCACGCACCCGTCGTTCAATGGATAGGACGCCAGTTTGCGGAACTGGCAATCTAAGTTCGATTCTTAGCGGGTGCACAAGAAACATCGAAAACGGCCAACCCGGCCGTTTTGTTGTTACTTTCCTCCGCATCATTGTTCCCGTCATGCAGTTTTGATATACTCAAATACAGCTCAAGAACGTCACAAACCAAGGAGAAATCGATGAAAGAACTCACCGAGGAAGACTTCACGGAAATGCTCGGAAGAGCCGACGTTCAGAAGAAGCTCTACGGGCTTTTCCCGATCGTCAATTCCACGAGTATGACGACACTGCCGGGATCCGACGGACGGCTCGCCTTCTCGATCACGATCGTCTCAGACGATACGGAGAAAGAAGGTCACATTCTCGAGATCGAGGTGGATGGCCGCCAGATCTCGGTCGTCGTGCGCGTGGCGAAAAACGCAGTAGAGTTCCAGCCAGCGTGCATCGCGGCCACCGAGACTGGATGAGCACGCCCCTTCACCAGGGCAAAAAAAGTGACGTTCGAGGGAGGCAGGAACCACTCGTTCGTCACTGTGTCTATGAGTATTTGTAGATACAGTGAGGAAAATCGC
>CAYHTX010000122.1:0-4005 GCA_964359615.1 uncultured Gammaproteobacteria bacterium
TTTGAAGCTGTACGAACTGACCTTAGCCGATCAGCGCGAAGCGGGAGCTCGGATTGAGGTGGGCTCCACGATTGGAGAGACTTTTGCTTCGAATGAGATAGCGGAAGCGGCGCTCAGCGGTGACGGACTTATTTATGCATTGCCGAAAAAGGCAGCGGAGAGTCTCATCGTCGTCTCAGATGTTCACGGCCATCGGCAAGGCCTTGAGTCGGCTGTGCGCGAGTTTCTTCGAGACACGAAGAGCCATCTCGCGAGTCTTGGGGACAATATAAATTTTGGCCCGGAGCAGCTCGAGGTTATGAAAGCGCTGCTCAAACTTGCGATCCAGTTTCCGAAGCGAGTGCACCTGCTTCGCGGCAATAATGAGGTGGATATTACGCGTACTGGAGGCTGGGGAGATGCTCTATACAACGCACAAGGGGAACGGGGGATGAAAATAAACGGCGACCGAGCCGAGAGAATTTTTTCGCAGTTGCCGCTCATGCTTGTGACCGAAAATGGACTTGTGGCTCTGCATGGCAACTTACCGCGTGCTGTCAAAGAATATGCGACTGATGAAACAGCTAGGTTCCGGAATTTGCAAGAGCTGGGCCGTACATTCAGTGAAAATACTCGAGCGGTTTCTGGCATCCTTTGGGCGGAAAAAAGCAAGTGGGGTGAAACCGGTATGAAAGACGCTACTCATCCTGGCGATTTTCCAAATGTTCCATATCTTGGGGAAGCGGCGGTCATTGGGGCAATGAATGCGATTGGCGCTTCGATCGAACTCGTGGGCCACCAGCATAGTTTTGCCGCGCAATTTGGCGGACCCGACGGTCACCCGGGGTATGCGATTACTCATGATGAGCGAGTCGGGACCATGGTCACTCTTCCGAATGGGGACAAGCGAGAGGGCGCGATCGCGCGGCTGCCGCTCGATGAAACATTGACAGCGCTCAGGCCAGAATATTTTGAGTCAGTCGTTTACGAATCATGATGCTATGCGACTTTTTCTCACAGGTATCCCGGCGAGCGCCGGCATCGCCGAAGGGGCGGCGAAGATTTTTTTGCCAGGGCGTGACGCAGCCGACTTTCTCGAAGGGGAGATTTTAGTGACCACCATTACTGATCCGACGATGGTCGGCGCTATGATCAAAGCGGCAGGGATCGTGACCGATATCGGCGGCATTACGTCGCATCCGGCAATTTTGAGCCGTGAGATGGGGATACCGTGTGTCGTGAATACGCGTGAGGCGACGACGAAGATTAAAGACGGGATGCGTCTTCGTATTGATGGGGGGAAGGGAGAAGTCTATGCGCTGGATTGAAGAGTATACAGACGGAACATTTCAAATCTATGCTGGAAACGTCCTCGAAGCATTTCAGCCGCTCGACTTTTTTTATTTTTATCCGCTCTGGTATGATCTCTGGCTCGCGAGAATCGCCGAGGCCATCCAGATAACAGGTGCAGAACATAAGACATTTGCAGAACTTGAGGAATGTTTACCTGGCCCGTCGAGTCTGCGGGCACTAGTCCAAAAAATGATACCCTCATGGCGCGGGTTTTCGGTCAAGGACACTGAGATATGCCGCCGGGTCGTGTTGTTTTTTGTACGGATGCTCGAGGAGAGCTGTCCAACGGATCCATTTGGACTGTCCTCGACCCCGTATCACAGTGAGGCGGCTGTTGAGGGGCTGTATAACAATATTCACTGGCAGGCCGCGAATCCGGCGGTCGCGAGAAAGATCGGACGGCTGATTGTGGTCGCCGGTTCACTCGCGCACGGCCTCTATAATGATCTCGTCACGGATTTTAGCTGGGATACCTATGGTCCGTATGTCACGCCTCAGCTGCCAAAGGATCATACGCTTCTCATTCGTCACTTTTCCAACCTGGCGCCGGAAGAGCTCTGGGGACCATCTTTGCTGTCCTCGGTGAAAGAAATATATATTTACGGACTCTACAAAGGGGTGGATTGGCGAATTGCTGGCGTTGGTTGTCACACGATCGTCGTGCATGGCAATCCGATGACGGGACTCAAACAGTATGCGGTCGTTGGCGATGGCCGTTCTCTTCTCGAGACTGAGGCGGACGCCCTCATTCAGGAGCTTGAGAAAAAGGCTGAAACGATTTACCGAGAAATCAAAAAAAAGAATGGAGAAGAAATTAAAGTCATGGTGCTTCGGCAAGAGTGTTTTCAGCTCAAGGCGTTTTTTACTGCCGCCGGCATGGATTGGCAGCCGACGCTGGCGATGATTGATCGGGTAAAGGGGAAGCCGCTCCAGGAGGGGATTATTCCCCGCGGCAGATTCATGACTGACAAAGAAGCGTATAAAGAGCTCTTTGGGATCAATCAATTCGTGCGCGAGGTTTTACTGCCGCCGGCAGCAACTTGATTTCAAGAAAGAAGATGATACAATAGTTCGGTATGGGAAAAGCCAATACCTCGTGGGGAAACGTCGCGAAGTGGTATGATACGCTCCTCGAGGGCAGCGAGGGGACATTTCAAAATGACGTGATTCTCCCAAATCTGCTTCGGCTTCTCGATGTAAAGCCAGGACAGAAGCTGATTGATGTCGCTTGCGGACAAGGTTTTTTTGCGCGTCATTTTGCCGATCAAGGCGCAGACGTGACCGGCGTCGATGTTTCGACGGAACTTATCGCGCTTGCGACCGCGCATGAAAAAAAACAAAAAAGAAAGCAGGGGAGTCTGAAATTCGTAGTGGCGCCGGCGCATGACATGACGACCATCAAAACCGCGAGCGCCGATGTCGCCACGATCATTCTCGCCATTCAAAATATTGCCGAAGTTCACGCCACGCTCAATGAATGCGCCCGGATTCTCACACGAGCTGGTCGGCTCGTGATCGTCATGAATCATCCGGCCTTTCGCGTACCGAAAGCGTCGAGCTGGGGGTGGGACGAGGTGGCCGGGATAGAGTACCGCCGCATTGAGGCGTATTTGAGTGAAGCGAAAATAAAAATTGACATGCATCCGGGCGAAAAAAATCGGACGCACACCATCACATTTCATCGGCCGCTCCAGTTTTATGTGAAGGCACTTGGTAAAGCCGGGTTTGGGGTTACGCATCTCGAGGAATGGATTTCCAATCGTCCCGGGCCAAAGGGGAGGAAGTTTGCGGCGACTGAAAAAGCTAGGAAGGAGATCCCTTTGTTTCTCTGTATAGAAGCGAAAAAAATTTAACCTGCCTATGCCAGAACCGTCGCAGACGCAAAAAACTGCGGCCGTTCATCCGGAGACGATACGTAAAAGAAGTAGTCTGGCCTCGTCTTGATTTTTTCCTACTTTTTGCTACACTACGAAAGATATTGTGTGGTTTTTTTGCTATGTCATATATAAAAACCGAAGCTGAAATTGCACTGCTTTCCGAAGGCGGCAAGGTGATTGGCGGCATTCTCGAAACGCTTGCCGGACTGGTGCGCCCCGGAGCGTCTACGGCTCACATTGATACGACGGCCGAGCGTCTGATTCTCGAGGCCGGTGGCACGCCCGCTTTTAAGGGGTATCGGCCACGGGGTCTTAAGACGCCATTCCCGGCGACGATATGCGCTTCCGTCAACGCCGAGGTTGTCCATGGCATACCCACGAAAGAAAAAATTTTGAAGGATGGCGATCTGTTTACCATTGACATCGGCATGCAATACCCCTATCGAAAAAAGGAATCAAAAAAAGGCGGACGGCCGTCGGGCGATGGGCTTTTTACCGATACTGCCCTCACGGTTCCGGTCGGCAGAATTTCCAAAGAGGCGCGGGAACTCATGCGTGTCACTAAGGAGGCTCTCGAAGCGGGAATTGCCGTCTGTCGGCCCGGCAATACTGTCGCCGACATCGGCAAAGCGATCGAGCAGTATGTCCATTCTCGGGGGTCCTACGGCATCGTCCGGGATCTCTGCGGACACGGGGTCGGTCACGCGGTGCACGAAGACCCATACGTTTTTAATTATTATGATCGGTCACTCGAGGCGTGGGAGCTCAAACCTGGCGCTGTCATCGCAATCGAACC
>CAYHTX010000123.1:0-3970 GCA_964359615.1 uncultured Gammaproteobacteria bacterium
TTCAAAAGCCTTGATCCTAAAGCGTTAGATGACATCGGCGCACAGATTATTTTAGGCAATACCTACCATCTCCATCTCCGGCCAGGCGAAGATCTGATCGCGAATTTCGGCGGACTGCACAGCTTCATGGGCTGGGACAAGCCAATCCTAACGGACAGTGGTGGTTTCCAGGTGTTCTCGCTTGGATTGCAGCGCGAGAAAAAAAATATGCGCCTGACGACTGATACGAATCCCCGAATGGAAGCCGACGAAAAAACGTCACAAGCGAAGCTCGTCGAGATTGATGAAGACGGTGTCACCTTTCGCTCATATATTGATGGAAGTACGCATCGTTTTACGCCTGAATCCGCGATTGACATCCAGCACAAATTTGGCGCAGATATTATTATGGCATTTGATGAATGTACGACGGATGATGCGCCGATGAAGTACGCCACAGAAGCCATGGCTCGGACGCACCGCTGGGCCGAGCGTTCGCTCGCAGCTCACCAAAAAAATACTTTGTACCATGGCTATCACCAATTTCTGTTTGGCATCATCCAGGGAGCGGGTCACAAAGAACTTCGTGAAGCCTCGGTGCGAGCGATTTCGGGGATGGACTTTGACGGCATTGCGATCGGCGGTGAATCGATCGGGTATAACATGACGGCGACGAAAAACATTCTCGACTGGATACACCCGCACCTTCCGGAAAACAAGCCCCGCTACGCCATGGGCCTCGGCTTTTCTCCCATGGATTTATTCGAGGTCGTTGAACGCGGCGTGGATATGTTCGACTGTGTTGCGCCGACACGCATGGCGAGAAACGGCACGCTCTATCAGCATCCTCGATCTCTCTCCCCTACGAGGGCTTCCGTCGGGGTTCCAGTGAGGTCCCCCGAACTGAGCGTCAGCCGAACGGGGGAACAAGAGGGGGGTCAGGAACGTGGCGAAGCACAGTATCGCCTGAATATCACAAACGCCCAATTTCGTTCTGACAAAAAGCCGATTGACGCCGCCTGCGCCTGCTCAACCTGCGCCCGCTTCAGCCGTAGCTATCTCCACCACCTCTTTGCCGCGAACGAACTCCTCGCCTACAATCTCGCGACGGTCCACAACCTCCATTTCTTTTTGCATCTCATGAAAGAAATGCGGCAGGCCATTCGAGAAGACAGATTTTTCGAACTCAAAAAAAACTGGCTTGCACCGTAGCGTGTCCCGCGGCTCTGGAAGCTGGCGGATTGGTTTGGCAGATCAGTTTGTTTGACAAATCAATGCCGATTCAGTATCATACCGCATTATTTTTCTTCCCATCGAGCACTTCGCTGCACTCAGTGCAGGGTGCCATGAGATTCGGAAGCTCATATTTTTATTTATGAAATATCGCTACCTCGATATCGTGACTGCGGCGTTCGCGGTCATTCTCATCCTCTCGAACATTGCCGCCAGTAAAATCATTTCGATCGCCGGTGTGAGTTTTGCCGGTGGGCTCATCATCTTCCCGCTCGCCTACATCTTCGGCGACATTCTGACTGAAGTCTACGGCTATGCCCGCGCTCGTCGGGTCATCTGGATCGGATTCACCATGAATCTCCTCATGGTCGCGACCTTTTGGCTGGTCGGCACCTTGCCAGCCGCGCCGCAGTGGGGACTCCAAAGCGCCTATGGCAGCATCCTCGGCGTCGTGCCGCGCATCGTTCTCGGCAGTCTCGCGGCCTACCTCGTCGGCGAATTTTTGAACAGCTTCATCCTCGCCAAACTCAAAGTAAAAACGAACGGCAAACATCTCTGGTCTCGCGCCCTCGCCTCAACCCTCGTCGGACAGTTTTTTGACACGAGCATTTTTCTTCTCGTCTCGTTTGCCGGTGTCCTTCCGACTGCGCTCATCTGGAGCATCTGGAAAACCAGTTATGTCTTCAAAATACTCATTGAAGTCGTGCTCCTGCCTGCCACCTACGCGGTTGTCGGCTGGCTGAAGAAAAAAGAAGGTGTGGATCATTTTGATCGAGGCACTGATTTCAACCCTCTCCGAGTCCGCGAATGAACAATACCCCCCGCCTAATAGTAAGGGATTTTTCTACACAATCAACATCGCATCGCCGAAGCTGAAAAAACGGTATTTTTCTTCGACGGCCTTCCGATAACACTCGAGCGTAAACTCCCGGTCGCCGATAAACGCGGCGACGAGCATAAGGAGCGTTGACTTCGGGAGATGGAAGTTCGTGATGAGCCCGTCAACTACCTGAAAATGAAATCCTGGCGTAATAAACAGATTGAGCTCGCCCTGGTACGCGTGGAGGACCGGTGGCCGCGTCGCGCCATTCAGCCGAGCAATTCCTTCCAGTGTCCGTGCCGTGGTAGTGCCGACGGCGATCACGCGTCTCCCCGCGCGTTTCGCGCGGTTCACGGCCTCGGCGTTCTCGGGAGTGAGCTCCACCCATTCGCTGTGCATGGTGTGATCCTCGATCCGTTCCACTTTCACCGGTAAAAACGTGCCGAGACCCACATGCAGCGTCACTTCGGCAAATTCGACGCCCTTTTTCCCGAGCGCCTCGATGAGCCGTGGCGTGAAATGAAAGCCAGCGGTGGGTGCTGCCACCGATCCTTCGTGCTTCGAGTAAACAGTCTGATACGCCTCGAGTTCGTGCGGCTCGTCTTTAATATATGGCGGAATGGGAATGTGTCCGTATTGGTTGGCCTTTTGCCGGACAATCTCTTCAGGATCAGGAAATTGGACGAGAATTGTCCCATCCCGTTCCGGGATCATCACATCGCACCAAAAATCGTCTGCCACGACCACCCGCGTGCCCGCCCGCACATGCCGGCCAGGTTTCGCGAGCACTTGCCAGACGCCCGGGTTTTCCATCGGCCGAATTAAAAAAATTTCGACATCTCGTTTGTGTTCCCACAGTTCGTGATTCGCGCGCGTCATGAGCTTGCCATAAAGCCGAGCCTTAAAGACCTTGGAGTTATTCCAGACCAGGAGATCGCCGGGCTTCAAAAACTCCGCGAGATTAAAAAATGGCCGTTCGGTGATGACACGATCCGTCCGCTCAATCACCATGAGCCGCGCATGATCCCGCGGCTCGACCGATGTCTGAGCGATGAGTTCTTTCGGCAGGATGTAATCAAAATCACTGGTTTGCATATAGAGGCTTAGCGCAAGTACCGCGCCACATTCCGGTTATGTTCCTCGAGATCCCGGCCGTACTTCACTTCTCCCTCAAGGGTCGTCAAAAAATACCAGAAAGAATTGGCCTCCGGGTAGATCGTTGCCACCATCGCTTCATGGCTCGGATTCGCGATCGGCCCCGGCGGGAGGCCGGGATATTTATATGTATTCCATGGGGAATCGACATCGCGTTCCCGATCCGTGGTAAACAGCTCGCCACTTTTGCCTATGACGTAGTGCACCGATGAATCGGCCTGGAGCGGCCAGCCAGCGTCCGCCCGCCGCCAAAAAATATCCGCGACTTTCGCCCGATCGTCGGGCGTGCGCACTTCCCGCTCGACCAGGCTCGCGACGGTCATGACTTCATGAATGGTGCGCCCGCGCCGCCCGACTTCTATGAACATTTCATCAGTAAAATCGCGCTCGCGTTCCGCGACAAGCTTTTCGACAATCGAATCCACCGTAGCGTTTTCAAAAACACGGTACGTGTCCGGCGCGAGATACCCTTCGAGAGGGAGCGCGCCAGGCAGATCCCGGAGCACCCGGTACCGCGCTTTCAATTCAACCACACGCCTGGCGGCGCCTGACTCTGCCGGACGCCCGGTCGCGGCGAACCACTCCTCCTCTGCCCCGTACCCGTCCGCTGCCATGGACACCGCGATGTCCCGGAGCGACCAGCCGGGCAAGATGGTGATTTCTTTTTCTCGCGCTAACCCACGAGATCCGAGCGCCTCGACGAGCCGAACCATGGTCACTGGCCCGGCAACGCGGTATTCACCGGCGCCGATCTGGGTATCGAGCCGTTTGAAACGCACGTAG
>CAYHTX010000124.1:0-3729 GCA_964359615.1 uncultured Gammaproteobacteria bacterium
AATCCTGTTCGGCTCAGTGAAGTGCGAGTAATAAAAGGCAAGCGTTTTTTTGATTTCTCCCACGAGTCCTTGAACGAGTTCGGCGAGAACCGGCCACGCCACGCTGTTTTGAAAATCAAGGCCGCGGTGAATTTTTTGGCGCTCCGCTTCCTCGTAGGAGACATGCAGTTTTTGGGACAGCGCAGTGGTGAGGATCTCTCCCGAAAACGTGAGTGAACGGCTAAACTGCACGTGTCCATGGTCGAAGATGATGATGCTCGAGCGGGTGGCGCCGAGTTCTAAAATGGCGCGCGCTTCTTCGCCGTAGACTTTTTCCGCCGTGATCATGGCGCGCGCGATCGCGAGCGGTTCGAGTTCGAGCGCGACGACGCCGAGTCCGAGGCTCTCGATGAGGTAGGTAAACATGTCAGAGATATTTTTTTGCACTGCGCCGATGAGAACACGCGAGGTGTCCGGGTTGGCGTCGTCCGGCATGACCTGCCAGTCAATATAGTAGGCGTCCTCCTCAAAAGGAATATGTTTTTTCGCGGTGTAGAGAATGTCCTCATCGATGAGGTCGCCCGGGGATTTTTCAATGTGGATGAGTTTGATAAACCCGCGCGTATCCGAGAGCGACGCGACGACCCAGCGGCTGGTGATCGGCTTTTGACTCCCGCCGTTCCCGATGAGAAGATGTTGGATGTATTTCCGCACCTGTTCCGGCTGTTCGAGTTCCCCATTCACGACGAGGCCATGCGGCAGACGCGTGCCGCGTGCGGTCGTGAGCTGCCACGAGGGGCTGCGCCTGCCAAATGAGACATCCCGAAGCTGGACCACCTTGATCGAGAGGTCGTTGATGTCGAGTCCAAAGGCATTGGGAAATGGGTGCGTCAGCATGTTAGAAATTTTGCACGAGCGAATACATGGGCATGATGACCGCGACGGCGACGCCGCCGACCACGAGTCCGAGGAGCACGATGAGGACCGGCTCGATAATCGTCGTGAAATTTTTCATGGTTTTATCAACCTCTTCGTTATAGAATTCCGACAACTCTACGAGCAGCCGATCAACCTCTCCGGCTCGTTCGCCGACCATGACCATCTCCGTCACCATGGGCGAAAAGAGCTTCGGGTACCGGGCCAGAATTTCCGACATCGGCGTGCCGCTTTTCATGTCTTTTGCCGTCGCCCGGAGCGCCTCCTGGTAGAGGAGATTCGTGCAGGTGCCGGCAGTGATCTCGACGGCGTCAATGATCGGGATCGTGCTCTTGAGGAGCGACGATAAGGTGAGCGAGAAGCGCGCCAGATTGATTTGCTTCACGACATGGCCGGCGATCGGGAGATGGAGATTGACGGTGTGAATGAGCCGCCGGAATTGCAGATTTTTTTTGAGTCCGGAAATAAACAGGACAAGGCCGAGGATGAGCGCCATGAGGACGATCGCGAGATTCACCGGATTGCTCATAAATTTCGTGACCGCGATGAGAATGCGGGTCGCGAGCGGCAGCTCGGCATCGAACTCGTCAAAAATTTCGAGGAGTTTCGGCAGAATCACCGTCGTCATGAGGACACCGACCCCGATCATGGCTGTCACGACTACCGCCGGGTACATCATAGCGCCGCGGATGCTCGACAAAAGGGCGTGCGTTTTTTTCATTTGGATGACCACCTGGGTGAGCGATTCGTCGAGCTTTCCCGAGACCTCGCCGGATTCGACCATTTTCACATAAATCGGAGGGAAAACGCGCGGATACTTGGCGAGAACGGCTGAGAGCTGGTTGCCTTCCTCGACATCGTGGCTGATCTCGGCAATGATCGCCTTAAATTTTTTACTGCGCGTCTCTTTGCTTAAGATCGAGAGCGATTCCACGAGCGACAGGCTGGCGTGCGTCATGGTCCGGAGGTGGTCTACAAAAAACAATTTATCGACAAATGAGATGCGCGAAAACATGAGCCTCAGTTTTTGAACGGGGGTTGTGTTATTCGTCGCCGGTTGTGTCGTCTCTGGTGCCATGCGGGGTGAGAACATATGGCTAATCGCGCGTCGCGCGCAGCACTTCTTCGATCGTGGTCACGCCGAGCTTTGCTTTGAGGAGTCCGTCCTGGAGCATGGTGATCATGCCGTTCGTGGTGGCATGGGCTTTAATATCATCGGCCGTCGCGCGCGCATTGATTTTTGCGACCAGTTCTTTATCAACCTCGAGCACTTCATAGATGCCGATGCGCCCTTTATAGCCACTGGTGCCGCAGCGGCTGCAGCCGGCGCCTCGATAGAAGATGATCGTCTCCAGATTTTTTTCTTCCGTTTTTAGTTTGATGTTTTGGCCTTCAAACAAGGACAGCATTTTTTTGGTATCAAAGGCTTTTTCGAGCTCGGCGATGGCCGGCTTTTCGAGCCGGTACTCTTTTTTACAGTATTCGCAAATTTTTCTGACGAGTCGCTGCGCGACGATGATATTGGCGGTGAACGCCACGAGAAACGGCGGCACGCCCATTTCGACGAGACGGGGGAGCGTCGTCGGGGCGTCGTTCGTGTGCAGTGTCGAGAGCACGAGATGTCCGGTCATGGCCGCGTGGATGGCGATCTCAGCGGTTTCGGCATCGCGAATTTCCCCGACCATGATGATGTTCGGGTCCTGGCGGAGAAAGGCGCGCAGACCTGACGCGAAAGTAAACCCGGCGCGGGGGTTAATCTGGCTTTGGTTGATCCCTTGGACATGGTACTCGATCGGGTCTTCGATGGTGGAGATATTGACGGTCGGCTGATTCAGGATGCCGAGGATCGAATAGAGCGTCGTCGTCTTGCCGCTCCCCGTCGGGCCGGTGACGAGGATCATGCCGTGCGGCTTTTTAATGGCGTCCTCGACCGCGGTTTTTTGGGTGGGCAGAAATCCCAGCTGATCGAGGGAGAGCGGCTTCTGTCCTTCATGGAGGAGGCGCATGACGATTTTTTCGCCGTCATACACCGGGATAATCGAGACGCGGAACGAGAGTTTTTCGTCTTGCACTTGGATTTTAAATCGGCCGTCTTGCGGCACCATATGTTCGTCAATTTTGAGATTAGAGAGAATTTTGAGACGAGCGGTGATGCCGCTTTGGACGGTTTTCGGGAGCGTCATGACGGTGCGGAGTATTCCGTCAATGCGGTACCGGACACTCACTTCCTTTTCCGCCGGCTCGATATGGATATCGCTCGCGCCCTCATAGACGGCATGCTCGAGAATGCTATTCACGATATTCACGATCGGCAGCTCTTGCGCCACTTTTTTGAGATCCCCTTCTCCGCCGGACTGGCTTTCCGCGAGCTGTACGACGATCATGTCCTCGCCGAGATCCGTATGGTAGCGCCGGAGAGCATCTTTGATGTCCGAAGGAGTCGCGAGGTGGACGACCGGAGAAAGATTGGTTTTCCTCTGGATAAATTCGATCGTCTGAATATCGAGGGGGTCGAGCATGGCGAGCGACACCTCCTGCTTATTTTTTGCAAAGGCAATGAGGCTGTGCGCCTGCGCGAGCGTCGGAGGGACGAGGGTAAGAATGTCCTTCGGGATCTCGCGGCCCTTGAGCGCGATGAACGGAACACTCATTTTTTTCGCGGCGAGGGAGTAGGTCTCGATTTCATCCATGATGCTCTCATCGAGCAGGTACTGTTCGAGCGTTTTCCGTACCTTTTCCGCCTTCGCCGTGTACTCTTTCACCTCTTTTACGCCGAGTCCGTATTTCTCCTTAAGAATCTCGAGCAACATTTTT
>CAYHTX010000125.1:0-3702 GCA_964359615.1 uncultured Gammaproteobacteria bacterium
GAAGCGAGTCTGCTCCTCGCCTTCTTTTCCATTTCTCTCCTCTGCGCTCTCAGTTTCATCACCTTCCATGTGTCCCATCGCACGGCGCTGCCCTCATTTGTCATCGCTATTTTCTTCGGCGTGGCGGCGAAGTCACTGCTCGCGCCGATTATTCATGAGGGCCACATCCTCGGGGCCATCGTCGGTTTCGGCGCGACACTCATCCTCTTTAGCGGCGGACTCGAAACGCCCTTTGCCAATTTCCGCAAGCTATTTTCAAAAATAATTCTCCTGTCATTTCCCGGACTTCTCTTTACCGCGTGGGCATTTTCCCACACTGCCTTCTGGCTTGGGCAGGTGCTCGGCTCGCCGCTCTCCATCACCGTCGCGGTTCTTCTCGGCGCCGTCCTCGCGTCCACCGACCCGGCCGCGATTATCCCCATTCTCCGTGGTCTCCGTTTCACCAATCGCGCGGCCAAAGACATTATTGTCTCGGAAAGCGCCATGACCGACGTGTCAGGCACTCTCCTCACGGTCACGTTTCTCAGTATTCTCCTCTCCGGCGGGGCATTCCTCGGCATTCATAGCGGTTACGGCATGCTGTTTACTGCCGCGGCCGGATGGTTACTCGCGAAACAAATCCTTTTGGGCTGTCTCTTCGGCGTCTTTGGCTACGGCCTCCTCACACTCCTCATGCGGCTGAAAGAACGCCATGGCGAGGAGTACGAAGCTGACGCTGCGTTTTTTCTCTTTGCGCCGATCATCGTCTTTACGCTCGCAGTCGCGCTCGGCGGGAGCGGGTATCTGGCGGCATTTGTCGCCGGACTGCTTTTCGTTCTCACTCACCACCTGCACGAAACCGAACGATTTTTCAACCACGCCATCGAAGGCTTCCTGAAGCCGGTCATTTTTATCCTCCTCGGAGCGCTGATTGAACTCCCGACGCTTATTGCCTATGCCGGTGTCGGACTGCTTTCCGCACTCGTCTTCATGGCCGTCATCCGACCGCTGGCTGTCTGGTTGTCGCTCGCCCCGTCGCTTTTTATAGGGAAAGAACGCCTCACCTGGCGCGAGATTGTCTTTATCTCCTGTGTTCGAGAAACCGGCGCCATCCCGGCTGTCCTCCTCGTGACGATCGTGAGCCTCGGCCTCCCCGGGATCGACGGACTCCTGCCGATCGGCATGTGGGTGATCCTTGCGACGCTCATTATTCAGCCGCCCCTGACGCCGTATCTCGCGAAGTGGCTGAGGGTCGCTACGCCAATCATGGATGCAAAAGAACTCGCGATCGATGCTGGAGGCGAACCGTTCGTCGTACTCGCCTCTCGCGGTGATTCCTATCTCGAACGCCTGCCGCACGTCGTCGAATGGGCGACCAAGCATCGAATCGAACGCGTCGTGATCCTACACTGCCTCGAGGACAAACATACGCCGGAATTGGTAAAAAAGACTGAGGAGAGAGCCGCGCAACTCTTCGGCGAGATCAATGCCGCCCGTACCGATCGGGGAGAAGATTACATTGAATTTGAATTGGTGAGCCGCACCGGAATGCTCCAGGATAACATCGAGGAGCTCGCCCGCACGCACGAGCATCTCACAATGATCTTCGTCGGCCGGCGCATGCTCGACTACCGGATGGCGGAAATTAAACGGATGCACGCCCCGCTTTTCTTTATTGATTGATCTTCCCGAAGAGCCATTCCACTATGCCAGAACTCCCTGAAGTCGAAACGATCCGGCGCAGTCTCGAGGCAGTCATCCTCAACAAAAAAATCATTGACGTATCTACTCGAAAAAGCAAAGTCGTCCGCGCGACTGATGCGGTGCTTCGCGCACTCGTGATCGGCCGAGCATTCCGCGACATTGGCCGAGTCGGCAAACTCCTTATCTTCTCGCTTTCGAGATCAGATGACTATGTGCTCGTGCATCTCAAAATGACCGGGCAGCTCATCTATACTCGAAAAAAACTTGTTGTCGCGGGCGGACATTCGCAAACGAAAGAAGCGATCCGTGAACTCCCGAACAAATATACGCATCTCACAGTCACCTTCTCCGATGAGTCGAGATTGTTTCTGAACGACATGCGGCTCTTCGCCTACCTCGATATCGTTGACGAGAAAACAAAAGAAGCCATCGTGGCGCGGTTTGGGCCGGAGCCGATAGCGGAACATTTTGCGTTTGCAGAATTTGTCCGGCGGATCAAGCCGCGCCGGACTTCCATCAAGGCCGTCATCCTCAACCAGTCCATCGTGGCCGGCATCGGCAATATCTACGCCGATGAAATTTGTTTCGCGGCGGGCGTCAGACCGGGTCGCCGCGCGTCGAGCCTCACAGTGAAGGAAATGAAGAAATTATTTCTGGCCTCGCGAGCGATTCTGCAACACGCGATAAAAGAACGCGGCACCACGTTTAACACCTTTATTGATGGCGCTGGAAAAAAAGGAAACTTCGTGAAATTTCTCAAGGTCTACGGCCGCGGCGGCGAGCCGTGCGTAAAGTGCCGCACGCTTCTCGAAAAGATAAAAGTGGCCGGTCGCGGCACGGTATTTTGTCAAACCTGCCAACGATGAGACGTACGCGGCTCCCCTCTGTGGATAACCCACTCGTTGCCTCGAAACAAACGTGCTACAGTCATCCCATGCTCAGAGAGCAGAAAGGGGGTTGCGATGATGCGATCATGGAACATGCGCCTCACTGCTTCTGTCGCTTTTTATCCTCACTGCTGTTTTTTATACTCCTCGTACCGGTCGTTCGCATCGCGAATCAGTATTTTCTTCCCAGTATTTCGATCGGCTACTTCAATAAAACTTCTGCCTTTCTTCGGACTCTCGTCCTCGACAATCCGTCCGGTGACTGTCGGATCTCCCTGCACCAGTCGGCCATAGAGGTCCAGTCCTTCTGCCCCCTCAGGCGTCTGAAACTTCGCCTCGAGCGCAGTCTCAACGGCACGTGAAAATACGGACAACGGCTCGTCAGAAATGCGAACTTTTTCTTCCACAAATTTCGCCAGCCGGCGAATCTTTGCATAGTTCACAACCTGCCAATCGCCCAAATCTTTTTCCAGCTGCTCGCGCAGAAGATTCATCTGACGATATTTTTTTCCGGCATAGATAAACATCTTCTCAGCTGCATCATACGCAACCTGCCCCTTGAGCGGCGGCGGGATAAGATCATTCACAAAAAATCTGAGTACCCCGAGCCGCCACCGATCCTCTTCTTCCATATTTTCCGGATAGGGAGCGCCGGGTGGAAAGAGCGCCTTTTGCCAGGCTTCACGGGCCGACTTCGCTGTCCGGATCCGGTCAGCCGTATGCGCTGCCGCTTTCCGGAGCTGATCCATGGATTCGGTAATGGTCTTCGCTGCATGGCGATAATAGTCCTGAGCCAGATTGTAGACGGTCCGCGCCTCAATATACGTTCGTCGCTGCTCGCTCGTCCAATCCTTATACTCGTCCATCCGATCAAGAAATCCTAAAGCAAAGCGATCTCCCCGATCACGTTCCTCGATAACAACCGCACCGGTCTTCGGGTCTTTTATGAAAATTCCCTCCATACCGACAATTGGTCTCACCCGGCCCCAGGGCGCCAGGACCTCGCGCTGCAGCGCGACGACCCGGGCATATTCTGCTTTCATCTCAGCATACGGCTTCCCTCCGAATTCCCGATCCACCTCGGCTATCACTTTGTCCCACTCGCCGCCAGCGCCACCCTGCTTCGTTTTCG
>CAYHTX010000126.1:0-3567 GCA_964359615.1 uncultured Gammaproteobacteria bacterium
TCCAGCTCGGCGGCTCGGGCATGACCCGCTGGCTCAAAGAACTCAAACCCACGTCGATCGACGATATCATGGCCATGGTCGCGCTCTATCGGCCGGGGCCTATGGAATCTATTCCAGAGTATGTGCGGCGCAAACACAACCCGGGACTGGTCGAATATCTCGATCCGCGCATGGAAAAATATTTGAAAGCCTCGTTCGGACTTCTCGTCTACCAGGATGACGTCTTACTCACCGCACTCGAGATCGCCGGCTACGATTGGATGGAGGCGGATAAATTTCGCAAGGCGATCGGGAAAAAAATTCCGGCAGAAATGGAAAAGCAGAAAATCAAATTTTTTCAAGGATGCCGGAGCAACGGCAAATTAGCGGAAGAGAAGATCGAAGAGCTGTGGCGGCTCATCGAACCGTTTGCCGCCTATGGGTTTAACAAGGCTCATGCTGCGAGTTACGGAATTATTGCGTACCAGACATCATACATGAAAGCGCACTATCCGGTGCAGTACATGACGGCGGTCTTACAGGCCGAGGCCGGAGATACGGATAAAGTCGCGGCCATCGTTCACGAGTGCCGGCGAATGAATATCGAGGTCTTGCCGCCGGACGTGAACGAAAGTTTCCGTAATTTTGCCATGGTGTCAAAGCCGGGTGAGAGCGGGCGCATTCGCTTTGGTCTGACTACGATCAAAAATGTCGGCGAGCATATCTGCGAAGTGATATACCAGGAACGCAAAGATCGCGGGCCGTATCGCGACCTCGAAAATTTTTTGGAACGTATTCAAGATAAAGATCTCAACAAAAAATCATTGGAAAGCCTCGCGCAATCCGGAGCGCTCGACAGCTTTGGCCATGATCGCGGGGTCATGATGGCGAATATCGAAAACCTGCTCTTTTTTATTCGGCATGCCAAAGAAAAACGAGAAACCAAACAGCATTCGCTGTTTTCCGGAACCGCCATTGCCATGGATACAAAAGTTGTTTTGAAGCCAGCGCCGCCGGCGACGCTCGAAGACAAATTGCGCTCCGAAAAACAGCTGCTCGGCGTATATATTTCCTCTCATCCGTTTCTCGAATACGAAAAAATTCTGCATCGCGCGCTGACCCCTGCCGGGGAACTCGACGGCTTTGGTCGGGATCAGTGGATCGTGGTCGGCGGTGTCATCGCGTCCTTGCTGCGCAAACCGACGAAAAAAGGCGGGATCATGATGTTCGCGACGATTGAGGACATGTCAGGGAGCGTTGAACTCCTGGTATTCCCGAAAACCTTGGCCGAGACTCAGGCTATGTGGCAGGCGGGGAATATCGTGTGCGTGGTCGGAAAAACGCCGAAAGAGGAGGGGGATAATAAAGTATTTGTCGAAAATGCGCATTTCCTCACGCTCGAAAACGCTCACTCGATCGCTCAGCATCTTTCACTCGGCAAATCACCTTCTGTTCGAGGAGGTGTGGCATCAGAAAAAAAAATCATCCTCACGATGAGTAAGGAAACGTTGCAGCAGGCGACCGAGGCTTTGCGAGCATGCTTTGTGGCGCACCCCGGCGAAAATCAAGTGTATTTTCGTGTCGGGCCAAACCTCATTCGAACCAAGCAGGCGATCGCGTGGGATGACGAGGTGAAGAAGACACTAGGTAGCCTCGTCGGGGAATCTGCTATCGCTACCGAAGGTTAGACAGGTCTCAGATATCATTGAGCGATTTGATGCTCTCGTTATCATGAATCCGCCGAATACACTCGGCGAATTTTTTTGCAATCGAAACCACTTCGCAGTTTTTGAGTCCGTGATCCCCGCTCGGGATGGTATCAGTCGTGATAAATTTTTCAATGGGCGAAGCGTTGAGGTCTGCCGCGGCGCTCGGCCCGAGGGCGGCATGGACAAAACACGCATCCACCGACAGCGCACCGCCGTACTTGAGGAGAAAGTCCGCATCTTTCATGAGCGTCCGGCCGGTCGACGTTTCGTCATCAAGGAGAAGAATTTTTTTGCCGCGCACTTCGCCGATGATGCCCTTGATCGTCACCTGTTCGTTATTCCCCTCGCGCCGTTTGTCCATGATGGCGACCGGGAGCTGAAGGCCGTCAGCGTACAGTTTCAGCATCTTCGCGGCTCCGGCGTCTCCGGCGACTAGACAATAGTCGGCCATGTCCCAATTTTTTCTGAGGTGATGGACAATTTCCGGCCCGGAAACGAGGTGGTCGCAGGGAATAGAGAAAAAGCCCTGCATCTGGGGCGAGTGCATTTCCATAATAATGACTCGATCAGCGCCGGCTGTTTCGACGAGGTCGGCGATCAGGCGGGCCGCGATACAGACGCGCGGGTGGTCTTTTTTGTCTGAGCGGGCATACGGAAAATACGGCATGACAGCGGTAATGCGGCCGGCCGAGGCATCACGGAGTGTCCGGATATAGATGAGGAGTTCCATGAGATGCTCGTCAACCGGCGGGAACTGAGTCTGGATCACGTACACGTCGGCGCCGCGAACCGGCTCGTCGATGGAAAGAAAGCGGTTGCCGTTGCTGAAGAGCTTCGACGATGAGGCCGTCTCCTTGACGCCGAGGTGATCACAAATATTGTGTGTGAGTTGTTTATGGCTCGAGCCGCCGATGATTTTTAGCTCCATAGAGGGGGAACATACGCATGCCAGTTCGGATCCGCTGCGATCTCCTGCCAGGGAGTATACTCTTTTTTGGCCGCTTTGTAATAGCCAGCCGCGGCGATCATGGCGCCGTTGTCCATGCAGTATTCGGGGTTCGGATATCGGATGTCGGACGTCGGAAATTGTGCGGCAATCGTTTGTTTCAATGTTTCTCGCAGTTTTTTGTTGGCCGATACGCCGCCGGCCAGTATGCAGGTTTTAAATCCATCACGCCGGAGGGCGCGCAGCGTTTTTATGGTGAGCACATCAACAATCGCCTGCTCGAAACTGGCACAGAAATCCTGGATGGTTGTCGGTTCGGGTGTCTGGCCGAAAAATCCGGCGGGAAATGCGGCGTCGGTTGTCGGCATGGCCGAGAGCGGATGATCGCGTAGCCAATAGAGTGCCGCAGTTTTGAGTCCGGCAAAACTGAAATCACAGTTGTCCTCATCAGCCATTGGCCGGGGGAACGCAATGGCGTGGGGGTTGCCTTCTTTTGCAAATTTGGAGATAACTGGACCGCCGGGGTATTCGAAACCGAGGAGTTTTGCAACTTTATCGAAACATTCGCCCGCCGCGTCATCGCGCGTGCGACCGAGAAGTTCATACTTGTTGTGGTCCGTCATTTTGAGAAGTTCGGTGTGACCGCCGGAGACGATGAGGGCGAGGGCGGGGAAATCAATTTTCCTCACCCTCGTAGGGGGAGGAAAGGAGGGGGTTATGTCGGTAGGATAAGGCAGTTCTACCGAGTGCACGTGGCCACTAATGTGGTTTACCCGCACGAGCGGCACATCCCAGAGATAGGAGAGTCCCTTGGCCGCCTCGACGCCGATCAAGAGTCCGGTGATGAGTCCTGGACCGGCCGTGACGGCAATCGCGTCTTGTTTTTCGTTCGAGAATCCGGAAGCTTTTGCGTGATTCATTACTTCTTCAATG
>CAYHTX010000127.1:0-3523 GCA_964359615.1 uncultured Gammaproteobacteria bacterium
ATCGCCGGTGGCTGGGTTTTGGGAGATGAGGGGCATAAAGGGAGGTTATGGCCTTACTATTGACAAATTTGCTTATTTGTGCTATACTTATTGGTTGCCAACGCAGCTGGCGGGGAATAAATGTGCTGCGAGAAGGAGTGGTCATGAAGATCACATCGAGCGATTTGAAAGAGCTGGCCGTTGCGCCGCTCTTCGTCATGTTCTTCTGCGGCGACGATGCGAAAGTCGAGGTCCAGGTTGCGCAGGACGAAGAGGACCTCGCGGACTGGAGGAAGCAGTTCATCGCGGAAGGTGGCTACACGGAGTTGATGGTCATCGCGGTTGGCATGGAGGGTTTGTCTGGCGATGGGCGAAACCTTTGGGAGCAGCTCCGCGTGGAATCCCTCCGGGAGGCCGGTCCGGTGGCGGCGGTCATGCAGCGCCTGCTCCTCGCGGGTTTCACGGCAGCGCTTAAGTACCGTGAGAAGTACGTCGGGCCCTAGTCGAGGGCAAGGGGGCAATCGCCGTGCGACGTGGGGGATTCAACATCCTTCCACGAACGCGCGGCGCTCGTCCTTGTGCAAATGATTTTTCGTTTGTAAAAGGACGTGTAGTGCATCGAGGACGAACCTCACCCTGACCTCTCCCGTTCGGCTGAGCTCAGGGTCGAAGCCTAAGAGGAGAGGGAACCGTTTTGACCTATTGAGTTCAATCGGCGATGCAGGTTTTTTCTTTCAACTCCTGGTTGAATACTCGTCCGTTCTCGCGGTAATCAATCGGCACCTCGATAAGGTGAATGCCGCCCTGGGAGAAGCAGTCTTTGAGCAGTTTTGAGAGTCCTTCCGCGGCCGCGACGCGGTGTCCGGTCGCGCCATAGCTTTCGGCGTATTTGACGAAATCCGGATTCCCGAAATTGAGGCCAAAGTCAGGGAAGCCGACCGCATCCTGCTTCCATTTTATCATACCATATCCATTGTCATTGAGGATGATGATGACAAGGTCAAGTTTCAGCCGCACTGCGGTTTCAAGTTCTTGCGAGTTCATCATAAATCCGCCGTCGCCACACACGGCGAGGACTTTTTTGTATGGGTTCATGAGCTTCGCGGCAATGGCCGAAGGGAGTCCGGCGCCCATGGTCGCGAGCGCGTTATCGAGGAGAATGGTATTCCGGCCGTAGGCGTGGTAGTAGCGCGCGAACCAGAGTTTGTACATGCCGTTGTCGAGGGCTAGGATGCCATCGTCCGGCATGGCGGCACGCACATCATAGACAATCCGCTGGGGGATCATCGGGAAGGAGTCGCGGTGACTGTCGCGGCCGAGGTGTTCCTCAATTTGTTTTTTGACTTTGCGAAAATAGGAAAAGTCCCAGTGTGACTGCGGCGTGATTTTTTCCGTGATTTGCCAGACACTGCTCCCGATGTCGCCGAGCACTTCCCACTGCGGAAAATAGATATTGTCAACCTGGGCTGAATTAAAGTTAACGTGAATCACGTCTTGGACGGCTTGCCCTGAATGTGCGATTCGACTCTGCTCATCGCCCTGAGTCGCAGAGGAATGGGCTGAAGGGTGCTTCATAAAAAACGGCGGCTTCTCGATCACGTCATGCCCGATGTTGATGATAAGATCCGCCCGGTCAACGGCGCAGTGGAGATAATCATTTGACGACAGCGCGGCGCAACCTAGGTACAGGGGGTGGCGCTCGTCAATCACGCCTTTCCCCATATGCGTGTTGAAAAAGGGGATGCCAGTTTTTTCGATAAACTGGAGGAGCGATTTCGAAACGAGTTTGCGGTTCGCCCCGGCGCCAACGAGGATGAGGGGGTGCGTGGCAGCTTCGATCATGCGGACTGCTTCAGCCACGGCTTTGGCTTCGCCGACCGGACGGCGGATTTTGTTGATGGGAAAAACTCCGACATCACCTGTGACCGTCTCGGTCGCGATGTCTTCGGGAAATTCTAGGTGTACGGCTCCGGGACGTTCCTCCGTAGCGATGCGAAACGCTTCGCGGACGTTCGCGGCAATGGTTCCGGCGCTCACGATTTGTTTGGCGAATTTGGTGAGCGGGCGCATCATTCCCACCACATCAATGATCTGAAAATGACCTTGCTTACTCGATTTAATCGGTTTCTGTCCGGTAATCATGAGGATCGGCATACCCCCAAGCTGGGCATAGGCCGCGGCGGTGACGAAATTCGTGGCACCGGGACCGAGGGTCGAGAGGCAGACGCCGGGCTTGCCGGTGAGACGCCCAACGGTCGCTGCCATAAAACCTGCCGCTTGTTCGTGGCGAGTGACAATGAGTTTTATCTTGGATGTGCGGAGCGACTCAAGCAAATCAAGATTTTCCTCGCCCGGTACGGCAAAGATATATGCAACGCCTTCGTTTTCAAGCGCTTTGACGAAAAGATCCGAGGCTTTCATAAATAAATCGAAGATTCACGAATGCAAGGTTGAAAAATAGTTCAGTCTGAGACAGATAATATAAGATTTTACTCCTTTGGTCAACTGGCTACCATGGCTTGTTTTTGTTCGTATTTAAGGCTAGAATTACGAGGCTCATATCTCCCTAGTAGGGGAGGCGAGGTTCTTTGGTACACTGAGTTACGTTTTTTTGCGGCCATTCCTCTCGGGAAGTTTTGAGACTTCGATGACCCCCTCTCACTCCCCCTTATAGGGGGAGAAGGTATATCATGTATGGATCTGAGTATTATCACTGTCACGTATAACAGTCGCGAACATATTGCGGATCAGATTCGGTCTGTGAATATGGCGGCGGAGGGTTTCGATTGGGAAGAGATCGTCATTGATAATGCTTCGAGCGATGGGACAGCGGATTTTATTGCGAAAGAATTTTCTGAGATCCGACTCATTCGCAACGAAAAGAATCTCGGTTTTGCCGTGCCGAACAATCAGGGGGTCGCAGTCGCCAAGGGAAAATATCTCCTGTTTCTAAATCCCGACATGCGGCTCACCGAACCAGGGTCGCTAAAAAAAATGGTGGACTGGATGGAGACACAGCCGGAGGTTGGCATCGCGAGCTGTAAGCTGGTTTTTCCGAACGGGGAACTAAATCCGAATACCAAGCCGCGCCGGTTTCCGAACTTCTGGGAGATGATGCTCCTCGTCTTAAAAATCCCGCATCTTTTTCCGCGCGTGCTCGATCGGTACCTCATGAAAGATTTTGATCCGACGAAAGAGCAAGAAGTAGATTCGGTACGCGGCGCATTCATGCTCATGCGCCGTGAGCTGGTCGGGCAGTTGGGCTGGGCCTTTGATCCGAGATATTTTATCTGGTTTGAAGATGTGGATGCCTGTCGGGAGGCGTACCGGCAGGGTTTGAAAGTCGTATATACTCCCATTATTTCCTGCGTGGACTATGTCGGGCAGTCATTTAAAAAGAAGAAGTTCTGGTGGAAGCAGAAACAGTTTGTGAGAAGTATGGTGAAGTATTTTTGGAAGTGGCGCTGAACGTTTCATCACGCATTTATTTAGTTTCATTCCAACATCTAACGCAACATTCTGGGCGCGAAGCGCCCAAGATGAT
>CAYHTX010000128.1:0-3498 GCA_964359615.1 uncultured Gammaproteobacteria bacterium
AGACGGCGACTATATCCCGCTCGTCGAGTATTTGCAAAAAAGCAGCGGCAAGCAGGTGGAGGTTGCGGCCTTTGGCGAAACGACTTCTACTCGATTGGCTGAAGCGGCAGATGATTTTATTGATTTGAGCCAGGAGAAGGAAAAATTTTTGATCTCTGACGGACGGGTGAAAGGCAGTCTGCGAGGACCGCGCCCGAGGAGATAAATACGGGAGCAAAACATTTCTTTATTCATTCGTAGTTATTCATTTTATTTCGGAGTCTGGTCTTGAGACATCTAGGTCATGCGCCTGCCGCTGATCTATCGCATCAAGATCACCTCCCAGAGTACTATGTTAGATGTGAAACGGTGGTCCATCGAATGGGGTGGTCGAAATTTAACCGTGGAGACAGGAAAACTCGCGCTCCAGACGCACGGCTCATGCACGGTGCGCTACGGGGATACCATGATCCTCGCGACGGTTGTCGAGAGTAAAAGCATTCGCGCGGGCATTGATTATTTTCCGCTCATGGTGGATTTCGAGGAGAAGCTCTACGCCGCCGGGAAGATCAAAGGTTCGCGGTTTATCAAACGCGAAGGCCGGCCGAGCGATGAAGCCATCCTCGCTGGCAGGCTCGTTGACCGCGTCATCCGGCCGCTCTTTGACGAGCGGGTCCGGAACGATGTGCAGGTCGTCGTGACCGCCATTTCCGTAGACGGCGAAAACGATGCGGCGATTACCGCGCTTATTGCCGCGAGCTGTGCCATCAGTTTGTCCACGATCCCGTGGGATGGGCCGATTGCGGCGGCGCGGATTGGTCGCCAGAACGGCCAGTTCATCCTGAATGCGACTGCGTCAGAGGCCGAGGCCGGTGATTTGAATTTGGTGGTGGCCGGCACCCCGGATCGTCTCCTTATGGCTGAGGCTGGGGCAAAGGAAGTGGGCGAGGACGATATGTACGCGGCGATACAGTGGGGTGCGCAGGAACTCCAGCCGGTTATTGATCTCATCAAAAAAATTCAGGCGGAGATGAAGGTAGAAAAGTTGCCGGTGCCGGCGCTTGCCGACGATGCCGCCGGCCTTGCCGACAATGTCGAGGAGCAGATCCGTCAGACGACGCGGGGATTTGTCGCGAGTGTGGCCGACACCATGATTTTTGATAGTCCGAAGGTGGGCAAAAAGGAACGCAACGCCATGCTTGAGGCGATCGAAGCTGGCGCGAAAGCGCAGCTTCTCGCCAAGGGCTTTGAGGAGGAGGCGCTTAGTGTCGGACTCAAAAACATCAAGCGCTACGTCGAGGAACAAATCACGAAGCGCATCCTCGAAAAAGAAGAGCGGCTCGACGGCCGGAAACTCACCGAGATTCGCGAGCTCCAGACTGAGATTGACCTCTTGCCGCGCACCCACGGCTCAGCCATGTTTATGCGCGGCGACACGCAGGTGCTCTCGACCGTGACCTTGGGCGCGCCTGGGGATGTGCAGACACTCGATTCCATGGAAGAAGAGGGTAAGAAGCGGTATATGCATCATTATAATGATGCACCGTATAGCTACGGCGAGACAGGGCCGCATCGGGGCCCAAGTCGCCGGGCGATCGGGCATGGGGCGCTCGCCGAGCGGGCGCTCGAGCCAGTGCTTCCGAATGAAGAACAATTTCCGTATGCGATCCGAGTCGTATCCGAAGTCCTTGGCTCCAATGGTTCAAGTTCCATGGCTTCGACCTGCGGCTCGACCTTATCTCTCATGGCAGCAGGCGTGCCGATCAAAAAACCCGTGGCTGGTATTGCCATGGGATTGGCGTCGGATATGGCGAATGGGAAGTGGAAGGTGCTGACTGATCTTCAGGACGTGGAGGATGGTCCGGGCGGGATGGATTTCAAAATTGCCGGAACGCCTGACGGGATTACAGCGATCCAGATGGATACGAAGACCCGTGGTCTGACCTGGGAGATCGTGAAACAGACGCTCACGCAGGCCAATGAAGCTCGGAAAGAAATTCTCACCAAAATGACTGCGACGATTCCTGCCCCGAGGCCTGAACTTTCGCCTTTTGCCCCGCGGATTGTTACGATCAGGATCAGTCCGGACAAGATTCGCGATGTGATCGGCCCGGGCGGGAAAATTATCAATAAAATCATTGATGAGACCGGGGTTCAGATTGATATCGAGCAGGACGGACGGGTCATGGTGACCTCGACTGATGCCGAGGGCATGAAGAAGGCGGTCGCTATGATCGAAGCCTTGACCCACGAGGTGGCACCGGGGGAGATCTACGAGGGACCGGTGGTTCGTCTCGAAGATTTTGGCGCGTTTGTGCAGATACTCCCCAATAAAGACGGCATGGTGCATGTTTCCGAAATCAGCTGGCAGCGCGTCGGCCGGCCCGGAGATGTCCTCAAGCTCGGTGACAAGGTAAAAGTGAAAGTGAAAGAAATTGACAGCCTCGGCCGGGTGAATCTCTCCATAAAAGAACTCACCCCGCGGCCCGAAGGGTATGTCGAGCCGCAAGCCGGCCAAGGCGGTTTCGGCGATCGCCGACCGCATGGCGGACCGCGCCGCCCGTTTGGCGGCCGGCGGCCATAGGTTCTCCATTCCGTTACAAAAAACACTGCTCTATTGGCAGTGTTTTTTTGTCCCCTATTTCTTGTCTCAGAGCCAGAGATGCGGTATACTTTCCGCACCATGGATAGACTCACACATCAATTCACAAAGGAAAAGGATGGGGACTGTCACGGTCGAGTATGAAGCGGAAGATCTATGGCGAAGTGAAACGATCCCGGATGAAGGCCAGAATTCGGGAGTGGTATCGGAGATTCGAGGGGCGAGTCTATTTTTTTGCAACCGGCATTCTCTTTGCCCTGCTTCTTTTCCCATTTGTCTTTGCGCTCATCCGCACCACCGCTTTTGCCTTCACTGATGGGCAAGGCGCCTCAGACGGTCTCGGCCAGTACGGCGACGAAGATACGCCGACGCCGATTTATGTAAAAAGCGGCGCCTATAACGTGCCGAATAAGCTGGGCGTGAGTAGCCCGGCCAGTTTGGCGATTGACGAAGCCGGTCACCGCCTCTTTTTCGCTGATACGACCAACAATCGCGTGCTCGTCTTTAATCTTGGGACTGACAACACGCTTTCAGACCGCATCCCTGACGCAGTTCTCGGCCAGGCAAATTTTTACACCAACACCGCGTCGAATACCGTCTCTGGCATGAGCGCTCCGGAAGGCGTCGCGTATAATGCGTCGAGCAGCCTTCTCTATGTGTCGCAAACCGGGAACCATCGGGTGACGGTATACGATGTCGCGTCAATCACGAACGGCGAAAATGCGACGAATGTCCTCGGGCAGTCGACCTTCACGGCGAGCGCCGCTGCCGATACGCAGGCCGGACTCCGCTCGCCGGGGCGTCTCATGTATGACCCGACGAACAGCCGTCTCTACGTCTCACAGACCGGCAGTAATCGAGTGAGCATCTTTGATGGAGCGGCGATCACTGACGGCGAAAATGCAGGCGGGCTGATT
>CAYHTX010000129.1:0-3425 GCA_964359615.1 uncultured Gammaproteobacteria bacterium
TTTTCGGTGTACGACAATTCGAGAGCCGTCTGAATCTGACGGAGGTCGGATAGCCGTTTCGAATCTCGAGCTTTTTCACGAGCTGAGCCGAGCGCGACAATCGCGAGCGTCGAGAGTAAACCGATAATCGCAATGACGACCAAAAGCTCAACCAATGTAAATCCTTTCTTATTCATGTTTTCACCCCCTCTCCACAATCACCCTCCCTACGAATAAATTCACGTGGCACATGGAATATTATATACCCAAAACTTTTTTCACCTTATCCACTGTCTCGGACGGCTTAAAGTGCGCCTTAATCAGGTAATCAACAGCGCCGAGCTCAAGCCCTTTCTCTACATCATCTTTTTGTCCGAGATTGGTGAGAAGGATGACGGGGATGTCTTTCGTTTCAGCCTCGCCTTTCAGGTGCTTCAGGACCGTAAAGCCATCCATTTTCGGGAGCAGAATATCGAGGAGAATAATCTGGGGCTTTTTCTTCTTGGCGTCAGCGAGTCCGACCTCGCCATTTTCCGAAACGCTTACCTTGAAGCCTTCCATTTCAAATTTTGTTTTGTAAATATTTGCCAGAAACGTATCGTCCTCGATGATGAGGACAGATGTCGGTGTTTGGTGCGTGGCCATAGGGAAGTGAGTAATGCGAATAGTATACTAAAAACTGACACTGGTGTGAAGCGGCCTGTGGATAGTATTCAGCCGACGACATGGCGGAGCGCCAGACCGATCGCGACAGACATCCGCGCGCCGATCTGATCGAGGAGCTCTTTCAAATCCTGCTGGTACACCACTCTCGCCCACGGATCGCCGACAAACACCTTCATCGGAAAAATTTCTCCCAGGAGCTGAGCGATCGGATAAAAAAGGGACGCACCGCCGGTCAAAATTATTTTTTCCGGCCGTTTCCCGACATTGCCGCTTTGGTGGAGGAAGAGATCAAAGCCATATTGAATTTCCTTAATAATAGGTTCAAGGGCCGGCATAAGGAGCGCGCGCCACTCGATCCCATCGCGGATGAACTCGATATCCCGCTTCAGCTGCCGCGCCTCCGGCAGCGGAACGCCGAGAACGTCACCCAAAATGGCGTCGAAGGTGGCGCCTCCGATATGGATCGTGCGGTACGTGACCGGCAAACCCTGGTCAACGATGAAAAAATTCGTCCGCTCGCCGCCGATATCCACCACCATGGATGTGGCGGCATCGTGTCCGACGAGCGACCGTTCGAGGGCAAAGGCTTCAGTTTCGAGCTCCTCAAGGACGAGGCCGGCCCGCGAAAAAATGGCGCTGTAAAAATTGACCATGGCAATCGGCGCGGCCGTGACGAGAACTTTCACGTCCCGCCTGGCATCAGCGTTCCCGGGCTGCTGGATGACCTGATGAAGGACCTGCATCTCTTCGATCGGCCGCGGCAGTAATTTTTTGACCTTCGCCCGCACGTGATGCTCGAGTTCACGCTCCGGAACCGGGGGCAAGGTGACGATCGCATGAAACACGTGCGACACCGGCAGGCTCGCGATCGCGCGCCGCGTCGTCACGCGAGCGCGTGTCATGACTGATTTCAGTAACCGCGCATAGGTGTCGATGCGTTCTGTCTCGTCCTTTGAAAAGGCGGGGACGTTCTTCTTTTTCTTTCCTTCCGGGAGAGCCAAGGCGGGTACATCAGACGCTGGCGGCGAGCTCTCGACGTGAATGTCGAGCGGCTCCTCGACGATGCCGTAAGTCCAGAGCTGCGCGCGACCCTTCGCCTTATGCAGCTCCACCAGCTTCATGCCGTTCGCGCCGATATCCACGCCCACATACGAATCTTTTTTTCGGAAGAGTGACATACGACGTTTAGTATATCACAAAGATTGCTCCTGTTGATAGTTGTGGATACACCTGATAGAATACGGAAAAAATTCCCATATGCTCACGCTCTACAACACGCTGACGAAAACCATCGAACCCTTCGAGCCGCGCCACCCACGCGAAGTCGGCCTCTACACCTGCGGACCGACCGTGTATCACTACGCGCATATCGGCAACCTGCGCACCTACCTCTTCGAGGACGTCTTAAAGCGCGTGCTCCGGGAACACGGTTACACGGTCAGGCATGTCATGAATATCACCGACGTCGGGCATCTGACCGATGACGCCGACCAAGGGGAAGATAAAATGGAAAAAGGCTCGCGTCGCGAAGGCAAAAGCGCCTGGGAGCTCGCCGAATTTTACACCAGCGCTTTCACGCGTGATATGCAGGAGCTGAACCTCATGCCGCCCGACGTCTGGTCGAAAGCGACTGACCACATCCCCGAGCAAATCCGCCAGGTCCAAACGCTCATTGACAATGGGTACACCTATACCACGAACGACGGCATCTATTTCGACACGACGAAAGTTCCTGACTATGGCAAACTCGCCGGACTCGACCGGCAGTCGCTCAAAGCCGGCGCCCGGGTCGAGACGCGCGAGAAAAAAAATCCCCATGATTTCGCGCTGTGGAAATTTACGCCGCCGGGCGAGAAGCGGCAGATGGAGTGGGACGCCTTTGGCCGGAAGGGTTTCCCCGGCTGGCACATCGAGTGCTCGGCCATGAGCATCAAGTATCTCGGCGAACAGTTCGACATCCACTGCGGCGGTGTGGACCACATACCGGTCCACCATACCAATGAAATCGCTCAGGCGGAAAGCGCGACCGGCAAAAAACCCTGGGTGCGATTTTGGCTCCACGGAGAATTTTTGAATCTGGCGGAGATGAAAATGTCGAAATCAGGCGACGAATTCATCACTCTCCAGACGCTCAAAACGCGCGGCTTCGATCCGCTCGCCTACCGCTACTTTCTGCTCCAGGCCCATTACCGGAAACAGCTCACCTTCACCTGGGAGGCCATGGACGCCGCCGCGCGCGGCCTCGCGCATCTCCGGGACGACATCCGGGCGCTCTCCGGCTCCCCGCCAGCACCGTCGGTGTCGAATGAATATACTGAAAAATTTTTTGAAGCCGTGAGCCGCGACCTCGGTACTCCGGAAGGACTCGCGATCCTTCAGTCGCTCCTAAAATCCGACCTCCCGCGAGATGAAATATACGCGAGCGCTCTCGCGCTGGACCGCATCCTCGGCCTCGAACTTCATACCCTGCAGCCGACTGAAATCATCATCCCCGATTCCGTACAGGCGCTGCTCGACGCGCGCGACGCAGCCAGAAAGGCGAAAGACTGGCACGAGTCTGACCGGCTGCGCGCCCGCGTCCTCGACGCTGGTTTTGCCGTCGAAGACACTCCCGAAGGACAACGAGTCACGAAACGATAAACTGATCGCCGGGCATAGGCGGTCGGTTTCATTTCTGGTATACTACAGGCTTGACGGCGTTTCTGTCAGTTTTTCTTATGTCGAACAATCGGCTCGATCATGAACAACCCGATAATCGTTTTCTCCCCTATTCGCCTGAT
>CAYHTX010000130.1:0-3418 GCA_964359615.1 uncultured Gammaproteobacteria bacterium
CTCCCCTGATGATCTCCGTGATGTCCCCAGCGTTCTGCTGACATACATCGCAAAATAGGTTCTTGAGAACAGCCAATATTACTTGATCTTACCACATCTGTCAAGCACTGACCAGAGAACCCCTGTCCCGTCCCGTGGGCTTGACAAAGATACTTGGCTATAATATACTGGCTCTATCAATCGGCCTAGGGCCGTTTTTAAGTACCTATATGACCGCGGTTCTCAATCTCAAGAACTACCTCATCGAATCCATCGCCGAGATGAAAAATGTCATTTGGCCGACGAAGCAGCAGACCATAAACTACACCATCCTCGTCGTGGCTTTGAGCGTCGGCGTCGCGTTTTTTTTCGGAGTTCTCGACTACATCTTTAATCTCGGGCTTGAATTCCTTATCGGGTAAGTATGGCCAAACAAAATTTAAATCTCGGTCGCCGGTGGTACGTGCTCCACACCTATAGCGGCTACGAAGAAAATGTGAAACGCAATCTCGAACAGCGCATCGAATCATTCGACATGCAGGACAAGATTTTTCACGTCCTGGTTCCGAAAGAAAAAAAAATAAAAATTAAAAACGGCAAACGCGCGACCATGGAAGAAAAAATTTTCCCAGGCTACGTGCTCGTCGAAATGGTGGTGACCGACGACTCGTGGTACGTGGTCCGCAACACGCCGAATGTCACCGGCTTTATCGGTTCCGGCACGACTCCGACGCCGATTGACCAGAAAGAAATGGAAGGCTTGCAGAAACGCATGGGTGTCGCCGAGCCGAGCCACACGATTGATGTCGAAGTGGATGAACCGGTCAAAATTACTGACGGGCCGTTCAAAAATTTTGAAGGGAAAGTAAGCGCTGTCGACGAAGACCGCGGCAAAGTAAAAGTGCTCGTCTCCATGTTCGGCCGCGAAACGCCGGTGGAACTCGATGCGTTACAAGTAAAAAAAATCTAATCTAATGATTGAGATGGATTCAGCCGCGATTGAAACAGATGATACGAAGATTATCGCAGCGCTTCTCTGCATGATCATGCGTACCACCTTTCAGTCTAGACTCCGTACACTATATCTGTCTGTCTGAATCATCAATACATCAGTCTAAATCTGTGTTCTATGGCAAAAAAACTAACAACCCAAGTCAAACTCCAGATTACCGGCGGCGCAGCCAATCCGGCGCCACCAGTCGGGCCGGCGCTCGGTCAGCACGGCCTCAATATCCAGGCCTTCTGCAAGGAGTTTAACGACAAGACCCAGGATCGAAAAGGCGAAACCGTGCCGGTCATCATTAATGTGTACGAAGATCGCAGTTTCTCGTTCATCATGAAAGTCGCCCCGGCCTCGACGCTCATCGCGAAAGCCGCTGGCATCCCGAAAGGATCTGGAAACCCGCTCAAAGATAAAGTGGGAAAAATTACGAAAACTCAGCTCAAGGAAATCGCTGAGAAAAAAATGGCTGACCTCAACACCACCGACATTGACGCGGCCATGAAAACGATCGTCGGCACGGCGCGACAGATGGGTGTGACGGTCGAATAAGCCGATGGCGCACGCCACTCGGGAACCAATCAGGACAACTCGCCTTTCCGGGCGAGTTTTGTTATACTGTGCCGAGAGTTCACTTCATCCCCTATGAAACACACCATCGCCATCATCGGCGCCGGCGCCGTCGGCTCGGCCACCGCCTATGCGCTCGCCATGCGCGACATTGCCGCCGCCATCCTCCTTATCGATGCGGACGAAGAGAAAGAGTCCGGCGAGGTCATGGACATCGGTGATGCGCTCTCGCATACTGAAACGAGCTCCATCCGCGGCGCGGATTTTTCCGATGCCAAAGACGCGGATATCATTATCGTGACTGCCGGCGCAGCGCAGAAGCCGGGCGAGACCCGGCTCGATCTCGTAAAAAAGAACACCGCGATCATGAAAGAAATTTTTGGCGCGATCGGCCAGATGCGAGACGACGCCATCGTGATCATGATCACGAATCCAGTTGACATTATGACGCAGCTCGTCCAGGAACTGACAGGGCTCCCCCATTCCCAGGTATTCGGGAGCGGCACGACGCTCGACACCGCCCGGCTGAAACATGCGCTTGGCGAGACCCTCGGCGTCAGTCCGCAAAATATCCACGGCTATGTGCTCGGCGAACACGGCGACAGCGAATTCGTGGCCTGGAGCACGGTTGAAGTGGGCGGAATTCCTATTCGAAAAATTAAGAGCATGACGAAAGACCGCTTGTCCGAGATCGAAGAGCAGGTGCGCGGATCAGCCTATGAAATCATCCACCGCAAAGGCATGACCAACTATGGCATCGGCGCGACTGTCGTCAACATCGTCGAAGCGATCACGCACGATCAGCATCTCATTCTCCCGGTTTCGACCCGGCTCACGGGTTGGAACGGCATCTCCGGCGTCTGCCTCGGCGCGCCGGCAGTTATCGGCGAGGGCGGCGTCGAGCGGCTATGGCCCCTCGTCCTCCCCTGGGCCGAGAAAAAAAAATTGCGGCGATCTGCCGGGGTGGTCAGGAAGTATCTGACTCACGCTTGACAAGCGAGTGTCGATCGGGTATAAGTAGTACACTTTATTCATGTGGGACCCTGTCCGCCAAGACGGACGGGGGCTATAACCACTAAGACATATTTTATGTCGAAACGCATGCAGGCTCTCAAAGCCAAAGTGGATCCGAAAAAGGTCTACAGCGTAGACGAGGCGATCGCCCTAGTCAAAGAAACGAGCGGCGTCAAATTTGACGCGTCAGTCGAAGTCCACGCCAAGCTCGGGATAGATACCGGCAAAAGCGATCAGCAAATCCGGGCGACTGTCGTCTTCCCGCACGGCACCGGCAAAACCAAAACCGTGGCCGCGTTCGTCGGGCCAAACGACGAAAAAACCGCCAAAGACGCCGGCGCGGATTTCATCTACGGCGAAGACGACATTAAAAAAATCAAAGACACAGGAAAAATTGAATTCGAAGTCGCCGTCGCAACGCCGGAAATGATGCCGAAACTCGCCCCGGCCGCGAAAGTGCTCGGCCCAAAAGGCCTAATGCCGAGCCCGAAGACCGAAACGGTCGGACCGGACATCAAAAAAATTATTACGGAAATGAAAAAAGGGAAATCCACCTTCAAAAATGACGACGGCGCGAACGTTCATCAGGTGATCGGCAAAGTCAGCTTCGACGCTGGTAAAATCAAAGAAAATTTGCACGCCTTTATGGAAGCGCTCCGCAAAGCCAAACCGGCCGGCACCAAAGGCACCTACATCAAATCCCTCTACCTCACGAGTTCCATGGGTCCAGGCATTAAAGTGGCGCAGGAATAAACACTCTCTCCCCCCGCAAGAGCGGGGGATTTTTTTATTGCCAATCATCCGCTGATTTGTTATATTCGAATGGAATAAAATTTCAGATTTCATTGAACGCTC
>CAYHTX010000131.1:0-3398 GCA_964359615.1 uncultured Gammaproteobacteria bacterium
CTTGCCCTTTTGAGACTCCGCCTCCAGTTCCTCCCCCGCTAGCCGACCCGAGTTTTTCTTTCAGCCAATCAGGCACGCCGGCTATGGTTGCATACATTTTCGCTTGATTGTTTTTAGACGGGTCTTCTTCGTGGATTCCCTTGACGCTGCTTAAGATAATCAGCAAGTCGGATTTAGTCTTGTGCGACGTGCGCAGCCAAAATATCGTTGTCGCTAAATCTTATTGCCCCTTTTCTTGCGCTAGAGGGCTTATCGTCTAGCGGCTTTAATTAAGCTGTTGAAAGCGGGTCGTTCTCGTTAATGATTGGAATGATTCCGGTTTTCAGCATATCCTCGATTCCCTGCTGAAACTCGGGTACGACTATTTTCGTATTGCGCTCATTAAAATCATTTCTGGAAGGAAGCACTTGCGCAACTGCAATTCCTTTCTTTAGCCCGTCAAATAACTTGACGTACTGCTGCATCAAAGCCGGTTGTCCAACCGCGGCGTGAAGTTTAGCCAGCCTCAATCCAGTAATGTCGCTTGGGACGTTCTTGCCTGCGTTTGAAAGCACGTTCTTGCCGCTGCCGACAGCTCCTGAAGTTACGATAATCACTTGCTTGCCAAAGTTTGAATGCAACGCGCCGATTTGCCTGACGATGTGGCGCATTGCAGCCAAGTCCAACTCCTTGTCTAGCGGATTACTGTTTTTGGTGATGACGTCCGTCCCAATTTTTACTACGATGCGCTTCGCGTTGTTTAATTGCCGCCTAAGCTCTGGAGAATGAACGAATGAATACTCTTGATTAAACGCAATTCCTTGAGGGAAAACTCTCGAAACGCGTTTGCGGGAGTTACTGCCTTGTTTTTGCATAAAAATATTATTGCACTAACGGACTTTTTAAGCAATGCCCGTTTTTGCAAGCCGCTTTGCAATGGCGGGGGAGGACAACGCGAGTGCGAGCGCCAAGACAATCAAGACGCTGCTGACTGCATCCAAGTAAGGCACTTGAGAGAATGAGTAAAGCAGGGTGAATCCAATCAAGTTGCCTAGGAATAAGCCAAGCCAAATTCTCGGCCTTGAAACGTTACAGATGACTCCCAAAGCGCTCATATGCCACTGCGAGCTAACCAAATTTCCTACCGCAAGCCAAAACACGGCGTTTTTTCGAATGAACGGAGCGAAAATCGATTGAATTAACTTAAGGCGGGAGTGAACCCAAGACGCCTTTGGGTGACGCATCCCGTATTCAACAACGGCGTGAACGAGCACGATGCTGGTTATCGATGAGGCTACGAAAATCAGCGCGACTCCCCACGCGCCAAAAACCGGTTGCGCTAAATTAATTCCAATCAAAGTAGCCAGCAGCCCCGAGCGGCCAAAAGGCAAGGCGAATAAAACGAAAGCCAGCAGCCCCACCCAAATAACCGGGCTCGATGTTGTTACTCCAAGTAATTGCGGCCACGCGCTTGCGTAAAGAAAGCACTCTTTCGCGCCTTCACAAAACCATTGCGCAATAAAATTGCGCGAGGCAAGCCAAGCCACGGCTAAAACAATCAACGCCGCACTAGCCTTGTTTTCACGAATGAGGCGAAAAACATTCATAACCCAAAGTCCTAGGGACTGAAATAATATTAAGTGCAGGCGCAACTGGCTTATTATCATTGCGCCGCATTTTGCAAACAAAATGCAGGGGGAGCACGTCAAGGATAAAACTAGAGTCTTACTTTTTCTTGTAGCCGAAGATTTTATCGTATTTCTTGTGGTCTATGATATCGAGCACGTCTAGCCAGATTGTGATAATTTCTATTTCCGTCTGCTCTCTCTGCGGTTGCTTGAGTGTGTAAATCATTCTCCAGTATCCAGCCAAGTCTACTTTCCACAAGTTGGTGACTTCGTACTCTAGTTGGTACTTGCGTGGAATGAGTTTTCTTGGGATTTGCTTTCCGTAGTCGTAGTTGGCTTTAAGCAACGCGATTTTCGAGTCTATGGACTTGAAGAGGGTTTGGTGAAATGAGCCAGTAATGCCTTTCTCGCGTTCTTCTCCAACTGTTTCTTGAAGCTTGAGGTATTCTTCCTTGGCTTCTCCAAGCAGTTTTACGTTTACGCGTTTTTCAGCCATGTGTTGTTTTACACTTCCAAGCCGTCTTGTTCAGCTTTCGCTAATTTCTTGCTTTGATTAAAAGTCCAAATAAACCCGTTTTTCGTTTCCAAAACAACTCCACGCTTCTCCAAGTAATCAAGGGCTACATTTAGCGTAGAGCGCATCACCTTAGTGGGCAACTTTTCTATAATCTTGTTTCTGCTGACTGCGAGGTTGGCGTTCTTGACGACTTCCTCAATGGCCATTACTGTCTTTAGCGTAGGGTAATGAACTACTTCGACTTGAATCTGACGCATAACAAACACCTAATATCTTTATGCCCTACTATGTATATAAGGCTGCTTGTTAGAAAAAAATCATGCGAAAGAGCTATGTCCGCTAGAAATGCCTTGTTTTTCGCATATGGGACAGTACTCGGGCACGTATTTTCGATAGCGGTAATACCTGGCGTGAATTCCTCGCGCTTTCATCAACTCCAAGCACTCTTTATGAGTCGTCTTCTGGTCTTTCAATTCTGTTTTGAGAGCATTGAGTTCGTCGTACGCCTTGATTATTAGTTTTTCATCGTCTCTTAGCGCGTTGTTGGGATTATCGATATAGTTTCCGCAATATCGGTTTGTTGCGTGCTCAAACGAAATTACTGCCTTTTGCTTCTCTGCTCCAGTCATTTTTGTCATGATTGTCTTAGTCTGCGTTTGAATTTAAAAAAGCGAGCTAACCTGTGTTCCGGCTTTCAGCAAACGCATTGAATAAAACAAGAGTGCAGGGGGAGGGAATTTCACAACCATTTCCGCTAACGCTTTTTTGCTTCGCGCAGAAAGGGTTAATTTGAACCCACGAACCCACTAAGGGACCAGACCCTGAATCTGGCACATTTAACCAGGCTTTGCTACCCCTGCATCAGATAATTTTTGTGCTGCTCAAAACATATATTACTTGGTTTTATCACTCTTTTGTAGTTCCAGCATAATTTTTTACGTGAAGAAAATGACTTTCAAGCTAAAAAGCGTGTTCAAGCCGACGGGCGACCAGCCGCAGGCAATAGAAAAACTAGCTAAAGGCGTGCTCGCGGGCGAAAAGCAGACGCTCCTTGGAGTAACCGGGAGCGGAAAAACTTTTACTGTAGCTAACGTAATCGCCGAGACCGGGAAGAACGCGCTAGTGATTTCCCACAATAAGACTCTAGCCAACCAATTGTACCAGGAAATCTCAGATTTTTTTCCGCAAAACAACGTGGAGTACTTCGTTTCCTACTATGATTACTACCAGCCGGAAAGCTACATTCCCGCCACCGACACTTACATAGCTAAAAC
>CAYHTX010000132.1:0-3375 GCA_964359615.1 uncultured Gammaproteobacteria bacterium
AAAGTAGAAAGTAGAAAGTAGAAAGTAGAAAGTAGAAATAATTCGCCGCATCAGCCAGATTCTATTTTCTATTTACCCTCCGGCATGAGCTCAGGTCGAATGCTATTTTCTACTTTCTAAAACAAAAAACCGACGTACCCTCTCGCATGGTCATTTTGAGAGTACCCCGGGGTCATACGTGGATTTCACGCCAAGACGGTTCCACCCGATGTTTCACTTTACCCTGAGCCGAGTCGAAGGGTTTACCCTGATCCGCCGCGGCGAACGAAGGGTTCGCTCGATTGTCTTGATACCATTCAGACACTGGAGAGTGGTACCAATAGTGTTTCCCCGAAGGCAGCTCTCAGTCGCGGCTGCCTCTCCCTGTCAGGCACATGTCCATTGGCATGGCTCTCGTCGGTTGTATCGCCCCGTATGATACCGAATATATTTCCGGCTGTCAAGAGATCACTCCACCTCTTCCACAATCACCTTCACGTGTTCGCTCATGTGCGGGACGCTCTGGACCCAGGACGGCGAAAATTTCACCCGGACGCCGCGGACATGATCAAGCTGTTCGAGGTACCGCCGCACCTCGTCTTCGGTTTTCCCGAAAAAAATACTTTTCTCGAGGAGGCGGCTCTCCGGATTCAGTATCGCGACTCCGGCCACAAACACCTTGACGCGCGCCGTGCCAGCCGCTTCATCAACCGACTCGATCGTCACCGTCGGCAACGTGTCACTCGATCGGATGGTATCGCCCGCTTCCCCGGCGCGCTTCATGAGGAGATTCTGAGCCAGAGTTCGAAGATCTTGCTCTTCAAAAAGCACCCCGACGACCACTGCCTCGCCGGACATGGTAAACGTGTCAACGGTTTCCCCGACCTCGACATCCGGGGCGACATCATGCCGTGTGACGGAAAACACACCGTTTTTTCCGGGGTAGGCTTTCACGAATCTTGCTTTCGCCTGCTCCTCTGCATCTCGAAGGAGTTCTTTTTTCGCCAGTTCAAAATCCGTTTCCGCAACGGCGCCGATCTCGGCGACGCCGCCGGTCATGGACGCAGTGCTCACCCCGTAGACGATTTTTTGCTTTGCCTCATTAAGGCCCGGAATAGTAAAGCGCGCCGGCGGAGTATTTCCTGACGCCCCGGCCTGATCGGCATACGCTTCGACCGTAACTGTTCCGCCTGCCGGGACTGTCCGCCCCTCCTTCATGCGGAAGAGGATCCCGTCAGACGTGAGGAGGCGCGTCGTCGCGATGAGCGGCTGATCGAGTGTACCGTCATTATGGAGCGTGACCGTTCCGGTCGCGATGCCAGGCTCCTCTTTCGTGCCGGTCGGCTGAAAAGAATCGCTCACCGTGACAACGGTTGTTGTCACAATCCCGGAGAGTCCGCCGTCCTGCTTCTCGGCGGCGATCTCGACCGACCCGCTCACGTCCACCGACTCGGAGGTGGTCTCGACGGTCACGACCGCGCGTTTCGATGACAGCAAGATAATCACCCCAAACACTGCCACGGCCAGAAAGAGAAAGGTGAGTGCAATAAATTTATACATGCGAACCGGCTGCTCGACCGGCGGCATGGCTGTTTGTTGTCTTCGAGGAGTCATAAAGAGTGCGTTAATCAATCACACTGAACACTTCTCTGACTGATGTGAGGCCGTCCAAAGCTTTCAAAATTCCATCCTGCACCATCGTAACCATCCCGTGTTCCACTGCCAGGCGTTCAATGTCATACTCTGACACCTGCCCGGACAAAATCACTTGTTCGATCTCGGGGGTCATGACGAACACTTCATAAATCCCGATCCGTCCTTTATACCCGATGGCATTGCACGCACTGCAGCCTTTTCCAGTATAGAACATTTTTGACTTTTTTTCCACCGCATCGCGCACGCCGTCCGGCATCGCCGCGATCGCGTCTTCCACGCGGGAGCGCAGGCCAGAGTCGAGTTCGTCGCGTGTTTTACACGCCTCGCAAATCCGGCGCACGAGTCGCTGTCCGATGATGCAGCGCAAGGCTGGCGCGAGGAGAAACGGCTTCACTCCCATGGATAAAAACCGCGGGATGGCCCCGGAGGCGCTGTTCGTATGGATGGTCGAAAGCATGATGTGCCCGGTCAGGGCCGCCTGGATCGCGATGTCAGCGGTTTCAAGATCACGAATTTCTCCAACCATGGCGATATCCGGGTCCTGACGGAGGATGGACCTGAGACCGCGCGCAAACGTGTAATCCTTTTCCCGATCAATCTGGCTCTGGTTCACGCCTGCCATGCGATACTCGACCGGATCTTCGAGCGTGATGATCTTGACACCAGGCTTATTGAGGATCTGCATGATGGCGTAGAGGGTGGTCGTCTTTCCGCTCCCGGTCGGACCGGTCGAAATAATCATGCCGTTCGGCCGTTCGATCTCGCGCTTCAGCTTCTCATAGGCATCGCCCGAGAGGCCGATCTCATCGAGGCTGAGACCTGCCCGCGACTGGCGCAGCAGCCGCATCACTACACTTTCCCCATACACGGTCGGCATGGTCGAGACACGGACATCCACATCGGCGTCTTTTAGTTTGATCGTGAAGCGTCCGTCCTGCGGCGTCGTCGTCAGATTAAGTTTGAGTGACGATACCAATTTAATGCGCGCGATGAGCTGACGAAAGACATCTTTGGGCAGCGTGGCCGCATCATGGAGAACCCCGTCTAAACGGAGTCGAACCCCGATGTGGTCTTCCGCCGCTTCGATATGCAAATCCGATGCGTCGAGCTTGAGCGCAGCGCCGAGGAGAAACGTGACGAGGTCTGTCGTCGTCCGTTCACTGAGGAGCGCCTGGAGACTCCGAAAATCGGTCACGTCCGCCTGCACGGCATCAAGGTCGAGAGCGGAAATGGCGATATCCTTGGTGATCGGCTGGACGACGGGCAGAGCGTCATAGAGTTTGAGAACTTGATCAAAGCTCCGCTCAGAAATCACGTAGAGTCCGGTGCGGGCATGCAGACGTTCGCCGATCTGGTACACGAGTTCCGTGACCCCCGGACGCCGCGGATCGAGCGCGCCGAAACGGATCTCGTCCTGGGTAAAATAAAAACAGACGACGCCGTGCTCGTTCGCCGCCTCGCGGGTGATCTGCCGAAGCGCCTGCTGGCTGACTGGAAACGTCTCGAGGTTGATATGCGGCTGCCCGATCGAACCGGCAAAACGCATGGTATCCGCTTCCTTCTCATGGAGCGCGACTTCCCGCATTTTTTTGGTCAGTTTCGCTGCCGTCTCCCCGGAAGACACGTTAAGGTGCTGGGCGCCGCTCGCCGGATCAGGTTGTCGGGATGATATATCAAGTGGATCGGACATATACTAGGAGTCCGCACGTTACGCCCGCTCGAACCAATGAATCACTCGGC
>CAYHTX010000133.1:0-3300 GCA_964359615.1 uncultured Gammaproteobacteria bacterium
TCAGCCGGAACTACTAACAAGAATAAAGAAAAAGATTTAAATAAAAAGAATTACGGGGTCGATGAAAAAACTGGGGATAACTTTAATCATCTCAAGGAAATGCTCGTCCAAAAGATGTCCATGAACAGTCCAAAGACCAAGACCATCGATGGTCGGAAACATCTCTGGACTGGAGGGAGGTGGATGGCAATGGAGGACACTTGATTTGCCGTTGACCGTCCGGGAAGTCGTCGACCCCGGACAATCAATATTATTAACTAACCATGATCGAGGAATTTCTGAAGCCCGGGCCCTACTCACAATAACGCGCAAACCGTTCCTTCTCACTTTCAAAGCTATGTCCTCTGTTGCTGGTAGGAACGGTCAACTGCTCATCAAAGTCGGGTTGGTAACAGAGAACCTTTGGAAACAAAAATATGCACAGATGAGGAACAACCAACTATAGGCAACTGCCCTCATTGCACAAAGATCATCTTCAAAGATGCCGTCTTCAATTCCGAAGCCTCATTCTCCATGCGTTGCCCGCACTGCAATAAAACCGTGAAAGTGATCATCAAACACAAAATTGAGATCGTTCTCCTCGCGGTGCATGACCCGGGCAAGCTTAAGAAAATAGGTCCCGGTTCCGGAATCGTCGTGATGTTCTTTGTCTTGTACCTGCCGCCATTCATTCACCATGTAATGAGTCACGCAGACGATATAATCGATATCCTGACCTGAACTGCCGACTTGAGAGCTTTGAGAAACAAAAAGGAGCTATTTGTTAGCCCCTTTTTGTAGTCTTTTGTCTAATCGCCAAAAGCATACTTAACTGTGGGCAAAAACTATTGCATTTACTTTTATTTTTTAGTACAATTATGTCAGAGTAGTCATAAATTAACCTATGATTGCCCTAATTTATACAGGAAATACCATGACAAAACAGGGCGTACAAAATTATGGCGCAATACGAGAGAGAGAGAGTAAAACGCGCTCCGCGCTTTTTACTATTCCATCCAATAAGGCCGTCTCCCTTGCTCGTCGCCGGATTATGATTTTGAGCGCTCTCGTAGGAGCGCTGTCTTTTTAATAAACTCCCAAAATTATGAGCGAAAGATTACATTTTGAATCAATGAACCCAAAAGAGCACATCCAGCGTGAGCTGGAGGATGCTGGTATTAAAGACCCAAGCGAGTGGCGCAAAGCTCTTGATCTAGAGACACCACTTGAAGGCGAAGAAAAAATCGAACCTCTTGGTGAGAAAAAGCATGAGGTAGTTGATTTAAAAAATTTAGACCGGATTTTTACATACTTAGAAAGTGGCTTAAGAATTTCTGACAGATCGAAGATAGAGAAATTTGGAACTCTTACAGATGGACTGGAACGATTAAAATCTCTGCAATCAATGAGTGTTGCGGAAGCAACTGAAGCAATTCGTGATTTTGGATTAACGCATGGGGCATATAATTATCTTGCTCGTCGTCTAGAATTTTACCAAAAATATATAAGCGGAGAGGCCACCAGAAAAGTAAATACTCAAGAGTATGATGAGAAAACAAGACAGTGGGTTGATGTTGTTAAAGAGGAAGTGATTGATGCTTCAAACGCCAGTACTGAAACAATCAAGCTTGGCGTCATTAGAGATATTTATTATGCGGCCATGCAAGGGACTCCAGAGATGGGTGCCGTAAAAGTTGCTACCAACAGAATTAATAGAGGAATAGAAAGAAAAAAACAAACTAAAGGAGAAACTTCAGGATCTACCCAAAGTCCAGTTAAAAGCGCGGTTCAATTTCATGGATATTATTCCGGTATTTTTGAAAGATCGTTGGGGTTGTATCCGGAACTCAGTCAGCTCTATAAGGGATGTGAACAAGAAATCAAGAGACGATTTGGTGACAAAAGTTTGGATGAAAAAGAATTGGAGCACAAGGCAGTGTTGTTAACTGCCCGTCGATTGGAGGGTGCTTACAATTACAATGGAACACTGGATACATCCGCCTCTCCTTATAGTGCGCCATTTAAAGAATCAATCGTCGTAGGCCAATTGGGTCATCAGGTGATGCGTCAAATGCGCGGAATACGAGGCAAGATTCAAGAAACCAATTTCCGAAATGTAGAAAGGTTTATTGGAAAATCTTGCGATAATCGATACGGATACGAAAAAAAGAAACTCGATAAGGACGTTAAGTCATTGGAAGATTTCACTCAAAATAACCAGAGCTATGATGCTTCTTTCTTGCCATCCAAAAATGAAGACGGTACAGACAGACAAATAAAAGGCAAAGAAGCGGCCGAAGTAATGACTAGACAGAAAAACAGCGAAGCAGTCCAAAGAGCTAAGTTGTGGTTTGATCGAGAGAGTGAAAAAATAGATCGTTGGCTTGAGAAATCCAAAGCCAAGATCGCAGGATGTGATATACCAGAAGAAGAAAGAGACTCTATATATTCCTCAGTTCAAGACCGCTATAACAAAAAAGTTACCGATCTCCAGCAGGAATATCAGGGAGAGGGAGCTCGATTAGAAAATCGCACACCGGAAGTACTTTTGGGAGCCTTTAAAGAAAGGCAGGTCATCGTCAATGAGCGATTTGAAAAACGAAAAAGTTTAGCTCAAAAAGCTCTAGATTTGCATTTCCGATTTAATCACGAAGGCCGTGATTATAATAGCAAGCCCTTTGATCAGATTGACTGGGTTAACGCCGCTCCATTCGGGGTTATAAAAAGAGCTCATCGAGCATTAAGTGCAGGTGTGGACGATCAAACTGTGATGATGCGAGCATTAGCTGAAGTAAACGGCGAGTCACCGAACGATCAAAATCTAGAGAAATTTATTGTAAACATATTTAAGTCTGGAAACCCAGGCAAAGTAATGCAGAATTTTGAAAAGTTTTCCGGAATTACCGAAGATCATCATTTAAATATTTTACTAGCGATCATTGGAAGCGGTGCTGGCAGAGATGCCGTTGAGAGTTTGGATAAATTTACCGGAATAACTCCTAGTAATCATCTACAAATTGTACAAGCATTGAATGCGTCGAACGCTGGCGAGACGGTCGTCACAAACCTTGAGAAATTTAGTGGAGTTAAGCCTGAAGATAAAAGGGATATTTTGTTCGGTGCTATCAGGGGTGGTGGAGGGCACCAAGTCGCTCAAAATCTTGAAAAGTATTCTGACGTTTTTAGCGAAAAAGATCATCCGGAGATTGCACACGAATTGAGTAAAGCCGGAGCTGGTGGGGCGGTTATAGATAATTTCCAAAAGTTTAATGGGATTCCGGTCGAAGAACATCGTCGCATTGTGCTTGAAGCAATCAAGGG
>CAYHTX010000134.1:0-3214 GCA_964359615.1 uncultured Gammaproteobacteria bacterium
AAGAACGAGAAGTTGAAGGCGGAACGCGGGGTGTCATTCGAGGAGATCGTCTTCTTGATACTCACGAGCTCATTCAGCACGCATCCTCGCAGACGTTCATCAATGAGTTGATGTCTCCCCTCCCCTCAGAGGGGAGGGTAAGGGTGGGGTCCATCCTCGTCTTCAAAAACACCGCCATCATCGAACGCCTCTGCCGCGAACGCTCCTGGCCGCTCCTCAATCCGCCGGCCGCGCTCGCGGCCAGCATCGAAGAAAAAATTACTCAGCTCGAGTTTCTGCCAGAGCTCCGGCATCACTTTCCGGCATACTCCGTCGCGCGCTGCCAGGACATTGTCTGGAGTGGAACGCCATTTATCATTCAGTTCAATCACTCCCACACCGGGAGCGGCACCGCGCGCATCGAATCAGAGACCGCGCTCCGGTTGATCCAAAAAAAATTTCCTCTCCGTCCGGCCCGGGCGGCGCGGTTTATTGATGGACCGCTCTTCACAAATAATAATATCGTCACGCCCCGTGATACGCTCGTCGGAAACATCTCGTACCAGATTACCGGACTCCCGCCGTTTACCTCGCGGCCCTTTGCCACCATTGGCAATGATTGGGGTGTGGTGGGTTCACTGCTTCATCCAACACAAATCGAATCGTATCGGGAGATGGCTCGCACAGTCGGCGAGGCGCTCGCCAAACGCGGCTGGAGAGGACTCTTTGGAATTGACGTTATCCTCGAACAGGCCACCGGCCAACTCTTCCTCCTCGAGATCAACGCCCGGCAGGCAGCGTCCGCTGCGTATGAATCGCTCCTCCAACGCCAGGCCAGAGAGAGAGCCAATGTCCCGGGACTGACGGTCATGGAGGCGCACCGTATGAGCTTTTTCGAAACAGATAGAGAAATTCCAGACCTCATTTCAATTACCGCTGGAGCGCAAATCATTTATCGCAATCAGAGCCATGGAGCACCGTCAAAAGATTTTCTCGTTCATGCACAGGAGCAATTGCGGCGGCAGGATTGCCGAGTCATTGTGTACGAAAATACCAATGCTGAATCTGATCTTATTCGCATTCAACACAAGGCGAGCGTCATGGCCGGCCACAATACCTGGAACCAGGTTGGACAAGCGATTGTTCAAGCAGTATCATAGGGTAGCACAGCCAAGAAGTATGAAAAAAACTTTTCTCCAATTGACGGATGAAGCCTTCCCTGTCGGACTCTATGCCAGATCTGAGTGATGCCATGACGACGCTTTCGCCTCAGGCTCTTTTGGTTATCGAAAGCTACCTGCGCGTACGCATTGGCGGAAAGGAAATCTCCTGCCCCTACGATAATAATCGGCGGCAACGCGTCCGCGGAGCGCTCCGGGTAGGCGTCGGAAAAGGAACTGCGCTCGAAATCGTCGAGGAGGCAGAGACGCTCGCTATAAAAGAAAAAATCAATTTTTCATTTTTGGAGCCTGAGACAATAAAAAAATTTTTGGTCGATCATAATCTCGGAATTGACTGCTCCGCGCTGGCGTATTACATTCTCGACGCTGAACTGAGAGCGAAAAAGGACGAGCCTCTCAGCCGCCGGCTCATATGTACGCACAGCAAAAATCCGCTCCGGAGACTTATTGCCAAGACCCGGCCGGTTGAAAACACCAGCACACGAACCCTCGCCAACGATGCAAATAGCGTGATTATCCACCTCAATGGCACGTCGCCTGGCGATATGATCGTCATGCTGGGTACTGGCGAGCGACATGACCGAGATCATGTGATGGTCGTGCACGAGGTCGCGTACGATACTTCCCTCCCCTACGAGGGGAGGGTTAGGGAGGGGTCAATCCGAACCTTGCACTACACCCAAGCGTTGGCCTGGCGGACCGACGGACCATACCGCCACGGCGTCCGCCAAGGCGCGATCGAGATTATCGACCCCGCAAAACCGCTCCTCGAGCAGCGCTGGATTGAGGACGGAAACGAGGGACGAGATAACGGCACATTCGAGCACGCGACGCAAGCGCAACGAATCGAAATTCGCAGATTGCGCGCTCTTTCATCCGTATGAAAATCTTTCTGTTTATCCGTGGCTTGCCTGCATCCGGAAAAATTACCGTCGCGAGAGAACTTGAAAAAAAATTAGGCTGGCGCGTGCTCTGGATCCATGCCATTAAGAATGCCATATACGACGTCGTGCAGGAGCATCGCATCCCGGAGCTCATGCGCGAGGTCCTGGAACCGATCGCCCGCTTTCTCCTCGAAAAAAATCTGAATATCATTTATGTTCGACCGTCCTCTGAACAAAAAAATGTTGACCGGATGTCTGAACTGGTGGCCAAATACCCTGGCTACGAGTTTCACCTCGTGACCCTCGTCGCTGACGAAACCGAACTCGTGCGCCGAGCCGTGGCCCGCGAGGACGCCTACCGAATTTCGAATGAAAAAGAGTTAAAGGAATATCTGGCGCGACAGCCAGAGCTCGCCAAATGCCGTGATGATGAACTCTGCATTGATACCACTCACGTGACGCCGGGCGCAGTCGTAAAAAAAATTTGCGCGCATTTTGGCTACACCAAATCAAACGTATGAGTGAGACCCGGCCGGCCATGAAATCTCGTGCCCATCTGCCCACGATCTTGCTGAGCGTCGGATTCTGTCTCGTGAATTTTTTTCTGCTTCATTTCCGACAAGCGGGCTTCCTCCTTCTCGACCAGCGAGGAATTTTTTTCAATTATGCGCTCAACCCGCTCACGACCATCTTCGGTCACACGATCGAATACCCCGCAGGCGCGTGGATCTTTTTTCGGCTTATCCGGATTCCATCTGACCTGTTTCAATCATTTTTTGCCAATCCGTTTTTTTCGTATTATTTCTTTTTTAGCTCCGCCATCATTATCACGTATCTCGGAATGTGGTTCGCGACGTTTCACCTCTTCGAGATCAAAAAATCAGAGGACGAGTGGCTTCTGGGCGCGCTCTTTTTAGTTTTTTTCTTCGCCGCCAATCCGTATCTCGTCATGAGCACGTTTGATCTCGTCCCGGCGTTCTTGACCCTGCTCTCGCTTTTTTTTCTTTCAAAAAAGTGGCCGACTCTCAGCGCAATCCTGCTTGGCCTCGCAACCGTGATAAAATGGTTCCCTGGGGTGGTTCTGCCAATCATCCTTTTTTATATTTTTAAGAGCGAAAAGACAGAAGCCTCCTCCCCTATCAGGGGAGGCTGGGTGGGGTCTGCCGAAGC
>CAYHTX010000135.1:0-3184 GCA_964359615.1 uncultured Gammaproteobacteria bacterium
ATGCGGTATAACCACCAAAAATTTCAGGTGCCGGTACTCTTCGAACCTCCGGATATCCGGGCGACCGAGGCGCTTTGCCGCCGGCTGTCGTATCATGAATCGCAGTCGATCGTGAAGGGCGTCGTCGCGGTATGGAAAGACGCCGGTCATATTTTTGGCGCCTCATTTATCGAGGTTGAGGCCGAAGGGAAGCGGATCATTTTTTCCGGTGATATTGGAAACGTTGATATGCCGATCTTAAAAGATACGGAACGGCTGGGTGCCGCAGACGTGCTTTTTTGCGAGTCCACCTATGGCGATCGCCAGCACGAGCCGGCCGAGCGCCGCAAACAGTTGTTTTTGTCACTGCTGCGCGATGGGATTCGCCGCGGCGGGACCATCATGATTCCCGCCTTCTCGATTGAACGCATTCAGGAACTCCTCTATACGCTCCACGTAACGATCGAGCATGAGAAATCGCTGCCGAAGTTTCCGATTTTTCTCGATAGTCCGATGGCGATCGACGCTCTCGCGGTGTACAAGCGCTACCCGGAATACTACGACCGCGAGGCCGCACGCATGTATATGATCGGGGATGATTTTTTACGTTTTCCCGGACTGTCCGTTACCCGTTCCGTCGAAGAATCAAAGCAGATTAATAACGTCCCGGGTCCAAAGATGGTAATTGCGGGAGCCGGGATGATGAACGGCGGCCGCATTTTACATCATGCGCATCGCTACTTGTCGGATCCGCGTTCGACGCTCATCATCGTCGGGTACCAGGCCGAAGGCACGCTCGGCCGGAGGCTCTATGAAGGAGCGGAGCAGGTCACGATTTTCGGCGATACGATTCCGGTCCGGTGTACTGTCCAGGCGATCGGCGGCTTGTCGGCGCATGCCGATCAAGATCGGCTGGTGTCGTGGGTCAGTCAGGCTGCAGCGCGGCCGCGAAAGATTTATTGCGTGCACGGCGAGGCGCATTCGGCGACGGCGCTGGCGCACCGCTTCCGACGGGAGCTGGGGATAGAAACGTTTGTTCCGGTGCGCGGGGAGCAGATTTTCTGTTAGTTTCGAGAAAATAAAACGGACGCCAGGTGAGTTGTGGAAGGCCACCCCTCTGTGCTATACTAATCGTCGCACATTTATTCATCATTTTCCACTAATGTTTTTCTATGCGGCGAGCATGGTTTATGAGGGGGGTATTTCTCTTTAGCGCAGCGCTCATGCTGTGCATTGCCGCGGCAGCGCATCTTGGCGCGCAGCGTGTCGAGGCCCAGACGACCGGCGCGTCGTGTCCGGTCACTCCGGGATTGCCCTATAAAACCGCCATCAGTTCGCGCGTCTATTATGTATCAACTGATTGTCGGCGCCGCGGGGTCAGTGATCCGGATGTCTTTTTTTCGCATTTCAGTTCGTGGAGCGAGGTGCAGGTGGTTTCGGAGGCCGTTCTCCAGTCCATCCCCATGCATTCGCTGACGTTTCTGCCGTGGGGTACGCGACGCACCTACATGAATGGTTCGCTCATTAAATCCGTCGAAAGTCCGGAGATTTCTCTTGTCATGAATAGCAATCGGTATGTGATCGGTTCGGCGGATGTGATGACGGGGTGGGGGATGCAGTGGAGCTGGGTCGAAGATGTGGCTAAAGAAGTGTTGGATCGGCTGCCAGTCGTCGGGACCATTCAAACGACAGCCGATTATGTGCCTGGCATGGCCATCCGCTATGTTGATTCTCCCCATATCTATATTCTCGAGCGCTCGAGCGATGCCGTGTGGTACAAGAAATACGTGACCTCACTCGTCGAACTGCGGCAGCTCTATCGTGTGGAGCGCGTTCCCTTATTTCCGTCTACCATCACGTTCCCTGATTCACCGAATAATACGGTCAGTCCGCCCGTAGTAGTGCCGGCCCCGCCAGCGGTACGCCCGCCGACGACCAGGCGTCCGGCTGCGCCGTCAAATCTGCGACTCTCGAATATCGGGTCATCGAGCATTACTCTCACCTGGCAGGATAATTCTCAGGTTGAGGACAATTTTGTTATCCAGAGACAAGTCGGTCGGCGCGGCACGTATGCCGATCTCGTGACCTTGCCCCCGGACACAGTCACCTATGTTGATGCGACCGTCGCGCCGAGAACTGCGTATACCTACCGTATTCGCGCGTACAATACCAACGGCACCTCGCCCTATTCACGCGCGGTGAATGCGACGACGCTGGCAGCAGGTACGGTTCCGCCGCTGCCTGAACCGCCTGCCCCGCCAGTAACGCCTCCCGGTGAACAACCGCCTGCACCGCCTGCCCCGCCGGCGCCACCAGCGCCACCCGGCGACTCAGTCGGCAGTGAACGCATTCCACTTACTGATCTCGGCACGCGTCTTTACCTGGGACAATTCATGGGCGGCCTCTATCCGAACGGTTCGAATGAAGCGCCAACCGCGCATCATGCCGAGGGTGTGAGACGCGCTGGACTGATTCAGCCCCGGGATACGGCGGGCAATCCAAGTTCAAATGGTAAGGTTGTCCTCCTTTCGATTGGGCTCAGCGATTCGACGCAGTTTTGGTGCTGTCAGCGCGGAAATGGTCCGGCGCTCCAGCCGACCGGGTGGTCGTTTATGGGGCAAGCGGCCCTCGATTCCGATGTCAATCACGGTACGCTTCATATTTTGAATGGCGCGCGTGGCGGCCAGTCGGCGCCAACTTGGATTGAGCCGTATGCCCTCAATTCTGACGGCTACAACAACTACGATGTTACGCGCGATTATGTGCTCTCACCGGCCTCTACCTATAGTGAGCGCCAGGTGCAGGTGGTCTGGCTAAAGGTCGGCAATGCGCTGCCGCAGTATTCACTGCCGGCCGCGAATGCTGATGCCTACACGCTAGAGACGCAGCTTGGACAGATTATCCGGGCCATGAAACAGCGCTATCCGAACCTGGAGCAGGTCTTTGTGACGGGTATGGCGAACGGCACGCATCGGGCCATCAGTCCGGAACCGATGGGGTATGAAACGGGTTTTGCCGTGAAGTGGCTTATCGAGGCGCAGGTGAGTCAAATGGCGAACGGCGGCGTCCTGAATACGAGCGATGCCAATCAGGTCCGTGCCGGCAATTTGAATTATAGTAACGGTACGGCTCCGGCGGTTTTCTGGGGGCCGTATATCTGGGCAGGCATGGGACCTGACTACGCGCGAACCGTCGGCCTGCCGTG
>CAYHTX010000136.1:0-3161 GCA_964359615.1 uncultured Gammaproteobacteria bacterium
CGGACAGCTCTGAAATATGCGCGAGGCCATGGATGTCGTCGTCGAGCTTGACCATGAGCCCAAACGGCTCGACTTTATGGACCTCGCCTTCGACCACTTGCCCAATGCTGTATTTCTCTTTTACCTTCTTCCATGGATCTTCGACGAGACGCTTGACCGAGAGGTAAATTTTTGACTTATTGAGATCGATGATCTGGGCGCGGATGCAGTCACCGATCTTCAAGATATCACGCGGGTGATCAATGCGCTGCCACACGATCTCTGAGATGTGAACCAATCCCTCGAGTCCTTCGCCAAATTTGATGAACGCCCCAAATGACGTAAGCGCGCTCACCTCGCCGTCAACCACATCGCCGATTTTATATGAATCAAGGACCGCCTTTTGATCGTCCTCCCAGACCGCTTTTTCTGAGACGATGAGTTTCTCTTCATTTTGATTGACGTCAATGACTTTGACTTGCATTGCAAGTCCGATGAGCGCTCGCAGGTGTTCGAGGATGCGGTTCTTATCGCCGCCCGGCACGCGCGGGTAGTGATCCGGGTTGAGCTGAGACACGGGCATAAAACCCGTGATCGCATCCACCTGCATCATAAGGCCGCCCTTGTTGGCTTGCAGCACTTTTCCCGGGATGACCAGCCCGTCTTTCATGAGGGTCGCCATGCGATCCCAGACGCGCTGGTGGCCGGCGGAGCGGAACGAGAGCTCCATTTCGCCGTTTTCATTTTCTTGCTCGATGACCGTCGCCTCGACGTCATCACCGGGTTTGATACTGGAAAACTCGCTTGATTCGGTAAACAGCTCCCGACCCCGGATAATCCCGGTCGTGAGTCCGTTAATATCGAGCCGCACGGCTCCGCTTTCTACCGACAGCACCGCACCCTTCACGATATCGCCCACTTTTGGGATCTTCGCCACATACTCCTTGAGGAGTGCGCCAAATTCGCTGTCCTTTTCTGCGCCTTTTTTGGATGTATCTTCTGCCATAAAATCTACATTAACCCTCCGCCTGAGGCGGACAAGTGTCCCGACATGCGCCGGGCTATATGAAAGAAACGCCTGAATACTATAGCAGAGATTGCCTGTTTTGGCAAGAGGCCGCGAAACGCCTAACAACGCCATGTTTTGGACAAAAATCAGACCATTCCAGCCCTTGCACCCGGCCACGGTTTCAGCTATACTACAGACGCATTTTTTGACATCCTGACCCTATGCATATCTCATGGCTCGGCGGCACGACCATAAAAATCCAGGCAAAGCCTTTTGATGAAGAGATGGGCATTGTCATCGATCCGTACCGGCCGGATCACGGCTCATTTCCGCGGAGTCTCACGCCGCATATGGCGCTCTTCAGCCGCGGCGAAGCCGGATCAATTCCGCTTTCCGGCAATCCCTTTATCCTCGCGACCCCCGGTGAATGTGAGACTAAAGGGATCCTCATGACAGCCGCGCCGGGAGAAAACAATGAAAAAATCTACCTCCGCCTCGATGCTGAGGGCATGAGTGTGGGACACCTCGGCCTCACCAACCGCCCGCCGAATGATGCGCAACTCGAGATCCTGTCTGATATAGATATTCTCCTTCTGCCGGTCGGCGGCGGCGGGGCGTATGAGGCGGATACAGCCGTGAAAGTGTTGAGCGCCATCGAACCGCGTATCGTGATTCCGATTGCGTACCAATCAGACAATGATCCACAGGCCGACCGGGTGGACGCCTTCCTCAAGGCATTTGGCGGCAGTCCACGCCTGGAAAAAAAACTGATCGTGAAGAAAAAAGATCTGCCGACCGAAGAAACCATCGTCGTCGTTCTCTCCAAAGAATAGCCATCTATGCCGCCGAGACACCTGTCGAAAAACCACTCTCCCGGCGCACCGGGAAAAAAAACACCGCGGCCGAAGCGAACGGCGGTGAGTCCTGAAGTCGAGCGCCGGATCGCCGAGGCGGTAGCAGAGTTGCCGCATCTGGTTCGCCATGATTCCGAGGAGATGACGGGAGGGACGGCGCAGAGAGCCGCGCCTCCGCCCATGAACGCAGCGGAAGACAAAAAAAGGCGCCGGCTCCTCTGGGCAGGCGTCGCCTCGTGTACCGCCGTCATTTTCGGGCTCTGGATCGTGAGCATGCAAAACGTATTCGCAACTGTTCGGGAGAGCGGAGGCGAGGAAATCGCCATTCTCGAACGCGCCCGCCGCGACAGCCGGGAGATGGTGGCCTCAATCGAAGCCGCGATCCCCGAGAGCCGGCAGCTGCCGCTCGCGCCGGCGCAGCCGGAATCGACGTTCGAAGCTACCTTCGGAGCGATCATCTCGGCGCTGTCCGAAACACTCGCGGCGACAGCCACCGCGACGCCGAATCTGCCGACCGCGGCCGCCACGACGACCGACGGAACACCCACGACGACTGAAACGAATTTATAATATCACCGTATGAGTAAAAAGACCGATGCGCCAGAACTCCCCCTTGACCCGATCGGAAAAATCGAACCGCGCGAACTCGTGGACGAAATGCAAACCTCGTACCTCGACTATGCCATGAGTGTGATCGTGGCGCGGGCGCTCCCGGATGTCCGCGACGGACTGAAGCCGGTGCATCGCCGCATTCTCTATGCCATGTGGCACCTCGGCCTCCGGCATACCGCCAAATTTCTCAAATCCGCCCGCGTCGTAGGCGATGTGATGGGAAAATACCACCCGCACGGCGACGTGGCCATCTACGACTCTCTGGTCCGCATGGCGCAGGAATTCTCGATGCGGAACCCGCTCATCCACGGCCAGGGGAACTTCGGCTCCATGGACGGCGATTCAGCAGCCGCGATGAGATATACTGAGGCAAAACTCCACGCCATCGCCGAAGAAATGCTGTTTGACATCGAAAAAAACACCGTGGATTTTTCGCCGAACTACGACGGCTCACAAAAAGAGCCGCGGGTGCTGCCGAGCAAACTGCCGAACCTCCTCTTAAATGGCAGCATGGGCATCGCCGTCGGCATGGCGACGAACATCCCGCCGCACAACCTGACGGAACTCGTGAACGGCATTACCGCGCTCATTGATAACCCGAAAATCACGGTCGAGGAACTGACGGACCATATCAAAGGTCCGGACTTCCCGACCGGCGGAATCATTTACAACAAAAAAGACATCGCCCTCGCCTACGCCACCGGCCG
>CAYHTX010000137.1:0-3150 GCA_964359615.1 uncultured Gammaproteobacteria bacterium
CATCTGACGGTCATGATCCTCGGGTGTCGTGTAGATGATCTCGAGTCCCATACTGTGGAAAAGCTTCTCGAGGATGGTCGCCTCGCGTTCACCGACCCGAAGCGGACAAACGACGATCTTTTGCCCTTTGAATCCGAGTTTTGCCGCCGAATCCGGGCCAAACAGGGGGTGCGTCGCCACAACTTGTTGTTCTGATGGCAAAAAGCGCCGCATGACGCTGACCGGGTGCACCTTCACCGAACAAGCGTCGAGCACCACGGTGTGCGGCGCGAGGTGCGGCGTGATTTCGCGACAGGCATGTTCCATCTCCGAGATAGGCACGAGGACAAACAAAAAATCCGCAGCACAGGCTCCCCCCGCATCCGTCACAATCGAGCCGGCCGGCGGCGAAATAATTGGTTTCTGATCATAAACCTTGACTTCGCGCCCAAGAGTGGTGAGCGCCTCCACCCACATCGCCCCAAACCTCCCGTAGCCGATAACCCCGATCGTCATATCACTTTTTTACAATGATAAAAGTAGTTAAATTTGGATGCTGATCTTGAATGCCTTTCGCAATGAGATCGAGCCCATAAAGCTCGGCCGAGCGCGCTGGAGCGATGACTGCCGTATCCCGTGAGAGCATCCCGCCTCGGAGATCTTCGGCCGCTTTGGCCGTATCGGCCCATTCGATTAGTTCGAGGTTCGGAAACTCTCGCCGGATGTATCGCTCGCATTGAGCGATCGCCTGGGGATGGGTGGCAATTTTTTTTATGTCACTCCGCACCACCCCTGGCAAAACCATGAGACATTGGTAGACCTCGAACCAGAGCTCATCGACGAGCGTAAATAAATGTTGCCCCATCGCCACAAATGCTTCACGAACCAGTCCGCCGCGGGAATTTACGACTGGAAATATGCCATACTCGGCTCGCCGCTCATCGAGCGCTGTCAGCACTCCTGCCATATCGAGCGCGTAGACCAGATCGGCTTCTTTGGCCTGCCGCTGGGCGTAAAGGAGCGCCGCTTCTTCGGAAAAAGATCCGGCAAGACCTGAGAGAGCAATGGTTATTTTCATAGAAGAGGTGAAGTGATTTTCGCATTTGCAAGACATCGCAGGGAATATTCTTTTTCGCTGCGAGCACTGTTTGAGCGAGGTGAGTGGTCGTTGCGGCTGTATGTGGTTGCAGACCACTCACCGGTCCCGCCGCAGCGGGACGCGAGTTTGCGAACGAGAAATAAAGAATATTCCCGAGATGACAAATGCGAAATTACATTTTATTCGTCTTTGATAATAAATAGTGATCAGCCAAAACGATCGCCATCATCGCTTCCCCGATCGGCACGGCTCTCGGACAGACGCACGGATCATGCCGGCCATGCACTTGAATCTTTGCCGGATTAAGAGAAGTATCGATCGTCTCTTGTTCTTTGACGATACTCGAAGCGGGCTTAAGAGCAAACCGCACCACGATGTCTTCACCGGTTGAAATACCGCCAACAATGCCTCCCGCTCGATTCGTCTTTGTGCCGACAGATCCATCAGCCTTTTTTATCCATGCATCATTATTTTCCGATGCGCGCCGCGTACTCGACGCAAAACCGTCGCCGATCTCTAAACCTTTCACCGCCGGAATTGCAAAAAAGGCGTGGGCCAAGTCAGCCGACAATTTATGAAAGATCGGCTCGCCAAGCCCGACAGGTACTCCGTGGGCAACGACTTCGACCACACCTCCCACTGAATCCCTGGCCCGGCGAGCATCTTCGATCTCTCTCACAAAAGCGTCATAAACCGCTGGGTCGGGACAGCGGAGAGCGTTTTTATAGACCTGCGTTTCATCAATCTCCTGTGCCAGCGTATTTCCGATCTGTCTCACATAGCCAATAATCCGAACACCAATCGTACTCAATAACTTCTGCGCGATAGCACCAGCGGCCACATGTGCGACCGTGGTTCGCGCCGAGGCCCGGCCGCCGCCTCGCCAGTCGCGGATGCCATATTTGGCTTCATAGGTATAATCCGCATGACCCGGCCGGTAGAGATCTTTAATCGCTTCATAACTCTGTGGCTCGGCATCTTCATTTCGCACCAGAAGCGCAATCGGACTCCCCGTGGACTTTCCATAAAAAAACCCGGAGAGAATTTCCACTCGATCTTTTTCTTGCCTCTGAGTTGTGAGTGTATGCTGTCCAGGGCGGCGTTTATCTACTTCTTTCTGAATCTCTTCGAGGGATATTTCAAGCCCTGCCGGACAGCCATCAATGACAACACCGACCGCCGGGCCATGGGATTCGCCAAAGGCAGTGATCCGAAACAATTGTCCAAAACTGCTATTTGCCATATACGTTCATATTTTCCTCCCCTACGAGGGGAGGGTAGGTGGGGTCTTTTAGCGCCGCGGACATTTGTTGCTTACAAATTATTCTTAGTATTGAGAGTCCGAGGCTTCGACTACCCCTCTTTCTCCCCCGTTCGGCTGAAGCTCAGTTCGGGTGACCTCACTGGAACCCCGACTGAAGCCTCATAGGGGGAGAATTATGAGCTCGACAATGCTCGCCTCACAATTCTTTCGTTCACTTCATGCGCAAATCTGCCATCTCTCACATACACCGTTCCAATCTCCTCGAGAAGAACATACCGCGCTCGCCCGCCACGGGCTTTTTTATCGAGTCGGGTGGCATCCAGTATATCATGGACAGAATATTTCTCCAGCGCTTTCTCCTGAATACCAAAAGTATTCAAAAGTGTTCGTATCCGCTCATATGATATCGCTGATAAAATTCCGAGCTCAACCGCGATTCGACTTTCTATAAGAATTCCCTCAGCCACGGCATACCCATGCGGCAAGCGATACCGACTGAGGTACTCAAGCGCATGTCCGATGGTGTGGCCAAAGTTGCACACCATCCGCTCCCCACCCTCGCGTTCGTCACGGCTGATGATCTCTGCCTTGATCGCGACCGCGCGGGCGACAATTTTTTCGAGCGCGCTCTGATTCCTATTTTGAATCTTATCTCTCTCTGACTCCACGTACCTGAACATCGCAGCATCATTCGTGATAAACGCCTTCGCAGCTTCAAAAAGTCCGTTCATGAGCTGTGCCTCTGGAAGATCGCGAAGGAATGAAGTATCCATGACCACCGCGAGGGGCTGCCAGTACGACCCAATCA
>CAYHTX010000138.1:0-3082 GCA_964359615.1 uncultured Gammaproteobacteria bacterium
AAGTTGATTCGTGAGGAGAGTTCTTTATAGAAGGGGGGATAGGGTAACGCGAATATTTGTGACCAGTCGAGCTGGGAGAAAAGATTCTTTTTTGAGAGTTTTTTCACCCGGCTCGACGCGAAGGCGCCGAGGTTTGTCGGTAGTCCTGACTTCGGTCGGGGCGGAAAGGTTTGCAATGGTGTGGGATCAGATTCGGTTGGAAGATGACGGGCGCTTCGCTGAGCAAGAGCGCCGGCACATGCTAGGACTGCCCGCGCGGGGGTTGACGCACGAGGTGGTCGATCGCCAGATCGCACAGGCGCCTCCGATCACGCAACGGCGTGTATCGGTCGCGCCGGCAGTGCGGACAGTCTCCTCTATCGTAGAGGCACGCTCTCTCTTCGGAGAGGATGGCTTCATCCGGGTCATGACTGGTGGTGTGGTGCGCTTCCGTGGCAACGTCGAGGGAGAATGGGACCAGTCCGATGGTCCCGACACGCCGATCGAGTGATCGGCACGCCTTCGGGCGGCAAGCAGGGGGCGCGAGTGGAGACATTCGCGTATCGTACGCCGTTCGCAAGGATGGCAAGCGATGGGTAAAGCTATGCGTTACCCCTCCAACTGTGTCAATGGGTTTCCGTTGACAGAGTGGGGAGTATGGAGTATGTCCAAGTTTAGGAGAGATAGGTTCTTTATCAATTTGGTAACGCAGCTGACATCGCCGAGAGCCGGGCAGGATAGAGAAGAAAATTTTCTTTTCTCTTTTGCTCGGCTCCGAGGGGAGCTGAGACTGGGGCGGTCCTTCGGGACCGGATGGAGGTGCGGGATGTTCTTGTTCGATCTGCTGTTTGCGTTCTTCAACCCGAGCGGCGTTCCGGTGGAGCGTGCGCTGGGTAGCCTCGACTGGCGAGGCACTCGCTGGGAGTGGAACGTGAACATGCTGAGTGCGTTCGAGCGCTGCCGGATGAACCGGCGGCACTAGAGCAAGCTCGGGAAGGGGGTAGCGCGGCATTTGTCCGCGTTAGATGCAGGAATTGTCTCCTCTCGCATGGTCGAACGCTGCGTTACCCCCGACCTTTTGTATAAAGAAGGACAGAAGGTTTGGCAATTTGCTGAGGAGACGATTTATCTATCCACATAGTCCTATTGACCGGGTTTTAAACCATGGTATACTGGTGGTGCGTATGAACCACGTCTTCCGAATATTTTACTTTTATTTCTGGAGCAACCTCCTCGCTGTGGTTCCTGTTCGCGTATAAGTGATTTTCCCTTGATACTCAGAACCCCAGCGATGGGGTTCTTTTTTTAACCTCACCCTGACCCTCTCCTACTAGGAGAGGGATTGATGAGATGATATGAAGCTGATTGTGAGTAAAACGAAGAAACTCGAGGGCGAAGTGACACCGCCGGGATCGAAGTCGCACACGATTCGCGGGCTTATGTTGGCGACCCTTGCCAAGGGCACATCGGCTCTTCATAATATCCTCGAGTCTGACGACACTGAGGCAGCGATGGGGGTGTGCGAGACATTTGGAGCGAAGGTGGCGCGAGTGAAGCACGAGGGCCACGAGGTCTGCCTGGAAATTCTGAGTCATGGCGTTCCGCTTGATCCGAAAAGCAACTCAATCCATACCGGCAACTCTGGTATCACGACGCATTTCGTTCTCCCCATGATCGGACTACGGCGGGATAGCAACGAGGGATTTGTCGTGGACTCGGGGGAGCAGATGAGGGAGAGGCTAGGGGGTGCGCTGATAGAAGCGCTAACAAAGTTAGGGGTAGTCCTAACCCCACCCTTACCCTCCCCTGCGAGGGGAGGGAGTATTCTTTTATTGCCGCTTACGGTGACCGGGAGGTTGCATGGTGGGCGGGTGGATGTTGACGGCAGTTCATCACAATATGTTTCGGCTCTCCTGATTTCGTGTCCTGTCGCTCAACATGATAGCGAGATTCATGTGCGAAATTTACAAGAACGACCATATATGGAAATGACCCTTAAATGGCTCGACGATCTCGGAGTCGAGTATGTTCATGAAAAAAATGAAGGCGAGGATATCTTTTCAATCAAAGGCGGACAAACCTATGGAGCAATAGACAAAATAATTCCGGCAGATTTCTCCTCGGCCTCGTATCTCCTCGCCGCGGGAGCGATGGTGTCGGGTGAGGTAAAGGTTCATGGGCTTGATTTCGGCGATGCGCAGGGGGATAAGCGGCTCATAGAGATTCTTCGAGACATGGGAGCGGAGATGAACATAGAGGGAAAAGACATAACAATGGCGGGGGGCAAAAAACTTCAGGGAATACGAATCGACGCGAATGATATACCGGATCTTCTCCCGACGCTTGCAGTTCTCGGAACCGTTGCAGAGGGCGAGACTGAGATCGTGAATGTACCACATGCCCGCGACAAGGAAACAGATCGGATTCGATCGATGACTGAAGGCCTTCGGGCCATGGGAGCGCATGTCGAAGAGAGAGACGACGGACTGACAGTGTATCGTAGTCACCTGGACGGGGCCTCGGTCCACGGGTATAACGATCACCGGACCATCATGGCACTCTCGCTGGCAGGAATGGTCGCTGATGGGACTACGGATATCGATACTGCCGAGGGTATCAGAAAAACGTATCCGCGATATGTGGAAGACATGGCGGGAATTGGTGCGAGTATGAAAATGATTGAATGAGTGAATAAAAAAGTTGTTCAACATCTGCACTATCTTCTATGACAAAACACATTATTCTTATCGGATTCAAACACGTCGGAAAATCGGTGGTTGGCGCGGGATTTGCGGACGTGACCGGCCTGGCATACCTCGATCTTGATGAAGCCATTATCGAGCGATTTCATAGTGAACGCAATGTGCGTCTCACCTGCCGCCAAATCGTCGAGCGATTCGGAGAAGAATATTTCCGCGCGCTCGAACATGTGACGCTCGCGGATGCTCTGGCCGCGCCGGAAGTCACGATTATCGCGACCGGAGGCGGCGCACCCATGAAGCCGGAAAACCAGCGCCTCATGCAGAGCCACCGCGTCATTCATCTCACGGCGCCAAAGGGCACCATCTACGAGCGGATCATGATGAACGGCCGGCCGGCATTT
>CAYHTX010000139.1:0-3057 GCA_964359615.1 uncultured Gammaproteobacteria bacterium
CGTCCTTCATTTTTTCGAGGAGTTCCCTGGCCTCCGTTCTTTCCGCCGGCGTGCCGTAGCTGTCGGCCCGTCGTAAGGTCGCGAGTGCATCCTGGTAGTAGCCCGACAGTTCGCCGATGGGCGGTCGCACCACCTCCTCTCCCTCTTCTGCCAGAGCAATGGAGAAGTCCGATGGACCGGGTTGTTTCGTTGGTTTTGTCTCTGGCACCTGTGCTTTGTGGGGCTGGGGCTCAGGTAGAGGGATGCCCTGACGGATGAGATCAATAATGGCATTGCCTTGGTCCAGGTGTTTTTCCGTTTCTTTATCGCGCCGTTCTATCCCTGGCGTTTTGAGGAGGAGCTGTCCATAGTCACTGAGACCGAGCTGCTCAAAATGACTGCGGATAACTCGACGGACATCTTTAGCGTCCTTCGGCACCTCGGCGAGTCCGCGTGTCACAGCTTGGCGGAGACGATCGAGGTAGACTGCAGCAGTTACCGGGTCTTCATGCCGCCAGGCGGCAATACCGCTTCGAATTTTAACGATATCCCTGAGTGCGTTTGACGTTTCGGAGAGGAGTCTTGTGCGTTTTCCTGACCCGGTATGGAAAAATTCCACTATACCGTCAGGCCGATCGAGGAAATGGCGTATCGCTTCTCGGAGCCGCGCTGGTAATCCCATCCGCCACGTTCGTTCCCAGGGCGGGTAGGGGAGCGCGTCATAGTCTGCGAGATCGTTTGATTCAAATTCGGTTCGGATTTGCCTGTAGAGTTCCGGCGCATCCGGAGGGAGGGCGGCAAGTCCGCGCTCGACCGCCTCATTGAGTTGACGGAGATATTGGTCGGCGATCTGGGTGAGTGCTCTATTAACGTCAGGTGTGCGTCCTCTCCGCCACTCTTCGATTCTTTTTTTTACAACCGCCAGGTCGCGGAGCTTTAATTTTGCTTCGGTCTCTAAGTAGGTGATGGCGCCATGGTTTCCAAAATGAAAGACAAATATGCCATGCGGCGTGTCGACTAGCTCATGGACGATATCTCTTTCTCCCCTCGAGAGATCCATGCGCCAGTACTCATCGACCGTCGCCTGTTCCGGTGTCTGCGGGGCGAGAGGTTGAGCATCGTGGGGCGTAGCAACAGTATTGACGATTTCGCTGTCTTCGATTGGGATGCTCGGACTACTCACTTCGGCTTCGCTCGCCGTTTCACGTACGATAAATGATGGCCGCGGGACTCGTGCTCGTGCCGCCTCTCGAATGGGTTCTCGTTTTTCTTCTTCAACAAACACCGGCAGCTGACGTTCAGGCCGTGGTTTTTCTTTTTTTGATTTGATGGTGATGTCGTATTTTTCCGTCATACGCTAGACTATCCGGCTCAGCTCGCGGACTAAGAGACGTTTTTTGAGGGTGAGGGAGCGTACGTCTTTCGTGAGCGGTGAGATGAGGAGGTAGGCGTGCTGATTGATGGTGTCGAGCTGGTCATCTGTCAAGAGGTTGATGGCTTCGATCGTCGGGAACGTGATAATCTGCCCCTTCGCTTCAATAATTTCCTCGAGTTTTTTGAGCTTCGTCGCCAATTTTTCTGGATCCAAATCCGGCCGCTCCCAGGCTTTTTCGAGAAATCCGAAATCTGCGACCAGCGCGTTCAGAACTTTCGCCTCGACATCTTGTTCGAGCGGTCTGGTTCGGCCCTGTTGAACGACAGCGCGGCTCAAATCTTCGCCATATTCGCGTGCGAGGCCGATGAATCTCGCCTGCTCTTCCGGTTTTCGTGCATGGATAAAACGGGCTTTTTCAAGATGTTTGGCGACAAGACCAAGATCGTCAGTGTCCGAGCTCTGAAGGAAATCCCTCACATCGCTCACAAATGATGCGGTCGCTGGCCGGAGATTGTCATAAAGCCCGACGAGGCCGGCGACAGCCGCTGGGGTCGGATCATCGCCGAAGTACCGGTGGAGAGCGTCGGCACAGGCTTTCAGCGCGCGCGGCGAACCCCTGTCGGGTTTTGTGCCAAGCACAGTGCCGATGTAGGCGCGATCCGGCATAGACTCCCTTGCCCCGGAGAGGAGTTCTCTAAGTTCCAGCAGATGTGCCGGGTCCGGGGCAGTCAGGTTGTCAATAATATATTCCTCAAGGATTGACGGCTTTCCGGTCAGGAAGCCGCACTCTTCCTGATACGCGTGTATTGTTTCGGGATTCACTGGTTCCGGTCCAAAGAACGCATACAACGCGCTTCGCACAGTGACCAGCGCTTCTCGGTCAGCATCCGGCCGGTCAATCTGAAACGCGAGGAGATACCGTCGAGCCTCAGCCGTGGCCTTGATGCCATCTAATACCTGATCAATGTAGCGCAGGCGATCTTCTTCTCCGGTTAAAAGGTACGTCGCAATCTGATCGCCCAGTTCGTTCGGATTCGTTGGCTGTTCTAGTTTCGCGTACTCTGTGGTGAAATTGTTCATGAGGTCTTTATCAAGGACGACTCCTGTCGCATGGTCGAAGTATTTGCGCAGCACTGCCTCGGCAGCGGCCAGCCGTTCGGCCGCGACGAACTGGATGTTTCGCGCGCCGAGCGCTTCCAGGTAGGCTCGACGGTATCGTATCGGCTGCACTGTTTTCGCTTTTGTCTCAGCGCGGCTTCGGAGTCCACGATACCAGGGATCGTGGTCGCGATCGTCGCCTGGCCACGGGGTGCGGTCGTTATCCGGGAAGTATTCCAGAAGGTCGAGGAAACCTTCTTCGGTCCCGACTCTGAGGAGTTCGCGCATGCGGATCGAGAGTTCGGCTCCGCCCGTGCCGACGGTGAGGAGTCGCTCAAGCTGGCGGGGCAGTTCAAATTTTTTTAGACCTTTTTTCAGTTCCTCGACGACATGACCTGGATGGGCGAGCGCTGCTTCGACTACGGGCACAAGCGGAGCGGGGAGTCCGCCGTATGCATCAATCAATTGCTCGAGACGGCCGACGGCCTGTACTTCGGCTGCCAGTTTTTCGGCTTCGCGTGTGTCTGCTGGGTACAGATCATAATAGTCGCGGATTTTTTTGACTGGCGATTTTTTGGCCTCAGGAGCACCGGGCGTTGGCGGGG
>CAYHTX010000140.1:0-3056 GCA_964359615.1 uncultured Gammaproteobacteria bacterium
TCGTGGTCGACGCGCAACGCCGCCCACCAATTCGTCTGTCAAAAATCTAAAAGTCTAATCGTGGAGCCGATGACCGGAATTGAACCGGTGACCTACGCGTTACGAATGCGTTGCTCTACCAGCTGAGCTACATCGGCGCAAAACTGTCGTCAGTCTACCTCAAAACGAGGCACAATGTCAATGGCCGGCTCCTCGTATGGATGCACCGCGCGGACTGCGTCAATCACGGTTTTCACCTTTTCCGTATGACAGATAACTTCGATCATCTCCTCGTCTACTTCTTCGAACGCGCCAACCATTCCGATAGCTGGATTTGCGCCGACTTGCGGCATAAAACGACCGGTCATGCGGTACGAACCGCTGCAGAATATATATTTCCCCTGCTCTCCGGCACCGTTCTTGCCGAGAACCTCCCGGACGGCTTCGGCATGAGAAAGCGGCACTGTTACTCGTATTTTGACATAGAGAGATTCGCGCAGCATATTACGGAGAGCGGTGAATGTACATGGATCCGGCCTGCGCCATGGGAAGGATATCTATCATGTCAATATTGACATGCGGTGGCTGGGTTGCCGCAAAATACACCGCGCGCCACGTCGCTCGCCCGGAGTGTCGTAAATCCGCGATACGCGTCGGCAACTTTCTGCGCATCGCCGCGGTAGCGCACGTTCGCAAACTCGGTGGAAACATGGCCGGGATTCACCACCGTCACTTTGATACCTTGACCTACCAGATCGTACCGCATGCCCTTACTCAGCGCCACGACCGCGTGTTTCGTCATGGCGTATACATTCCCGCTCGGGTACATTTCCCGGCCGGCGAGTGAACCGATATTGATGATCTGTCCTGCCCGGCGCCGGATCATGAGAGGAATAACCGCGTGTGACACATAGAGAAGCCCTTTGATATTCGTATCAATCATCACTTCCCAATCTTCAACCGATCCCTCCTGGATGGGTTTCTTTTCGAGCGCCAGCCCGGCGTTATTGACGAGCACGTCAATTTTTTTCCACGATGCGGGCAGCGCCGCGACATGACGCTCGACTGCGAGGCGATCTCGCACATCGCAGGCGAAGGCGAAAACCGTCGTCTGATATTTTTTCTTGAGCCGCTTCTCGAGATCATCGAGATGCAGTTCCCGACGCCCGGTCAGGATGAGTTTGGCGCCATGTTTGGCGAATTCTTCCGCCGTCGCCCGGCCAATGCCGGCAGTGGCTCCAGTAATGAAAACCGTCTGTCTTCGCATAGTACGCAAAACCCCTTGCGGGGCTCAGTTTCGAGCGGGTAGCGGGAATCGAACCCGCGGCTCATCCTTGGGAAGGACGCATATTACCATTATACTATACCCGCATGGCCTCAGGATGCCGTCGCTGCCGCGGCACTCCTCGCCTCGCGCGGATCCTCAGCGCGAATCAGCATCCGAACTTTCGCGGCCATGATCGTATCATCCATGTATTTCGGATAACTTGGCCGAGAGCGCTTGTCTTTCACATGGATGATGTGATAGCCGTAGTCGGTCGTCACGAGATCAGAAATCGCATCAACCTCCATCGCAAACGCCGCGTCTTCAAACGCCGGCACCATGACGCCTTTGCCAAACCATTCGAGATCCTCCATAAGGACCGCCGGCTCCTCTTTATCTTTCTCAGCAGCGACGATTTCGGCGGCCACATCGGCAAACGGCTTGCCCTTTTTTATCTTCGAGAGCGACGACTGAGCGCGCGTCTTTATCTTACCGCCCTCGTCTCCGGCCGGCGTTAAAAATAACAGATGCTCGGCGCTCACCTCATCCACGCGATAGGCTGCGAAAGCATCGTCCGTACTGTCTTCGATAAATTTCGCCAGCTTTTCTTCTCGGAGTCCCGGTCGGATCACTTTTTCCATATACTCTTCGAGCGTCCAGCCGTAGAGCTGTTCGAGCTGCGTCCGCGCGTCATCCTCGTTCGGGAAGCGGCCGAGAATTTCTTCCCTGGTTGCCGTGAGTTCTTCACCGGTCACAGCCAAATTGAATTTCCGTGCTTCTCGAGCGACGAGTGTATTGACCATGAGGCGCGTCATGACTTGATTGGCGATGTCTTTGTCTGAATATTGTCCTGGCGACTGGTTCACAAGTTCGGGATGTTCAGCGTAAAATTTCTTGAGCGTCGAAACTTGCTTCACATAGTCCGCATACGGTATCTCAGTACCATAAACCGTAGCTGCCGCCAGATTGAACGCCTCGGCAGCCTTCACCACAATCGCTGAGTCTGACCCGGCACGAATGCTGCTCCGGATAACGCCGATGCCGACGATCAAGACGAGGATGATGGTCGAGCCGACGCCAAGAAAAAACGTCCTTAGCCACGATGGTTGTGATGGACTGCTCACTGCCAGCTCCGGCAGTGTGTCTGAGGGCGTAGCTTCGGGATGGACCGGCTTTTCCTCTATAGGAATACTCATAGTGATGCATTAGCCGAGAGACTATTCAGGCAGCCCCCGGTAGCGGAAATAATACCACCATTTTAGCGGGTTTGGGATCTCCTGTCTAGTCTCCGGGGCCGAGTCGGCCGCGGCCTTTGCGGACGGTTCCTGATTTTGTACGACGAGGACATGCTCCCCCGGCTTTTTCATATTGAGTTCGGTCCGAGCCGCATCTTCGACGAAATCCGAACTCATCACATATTGGAGGATTTCCATTGACTCAAGCCGCTTTTGGCTCAGCGCATCAATCTCTGCCTGGAGCGCGCGCATCTCTGTCCTGATTTTATACCCGTGGTAATAGACGCGAAGGTTGGCGAGAAATATAAGAACAATCAGCGCGGTCCCGATAATAAAAAACCAGCGTGAACTCAAAATACGCAGAAAAAGAGATGGCTGTCGCCGCTCGAGCATAGATGGGTGTAGTATATCACAATGTGAGAATTTCCTCCCGCACGACAGCCCGATCATCCCAGGGAATCTTTCGGCCGCCCGCGACGCACATTGCCTGCTCGCTGCCTTTGCCGGTCGCGAGGACAATGTCGCCGGGCTCGGCGAGCGCGAGTGCTTTGTGAATCGCGGCGCGGCGCTCAGGTATA
>CAYHTX010000141.1:0-3054 GCA_964359615.1 uncultured Gammaproteobacteria bacterium
CTCCGCGCCAAGCTTGCCGCCATCTCGTCCCAGCAGGCCGATGGTGACCGCGCCCTTTTCTTTCGCCTTGCGCACCGCAAGGATGACGTTCTGACTGTTGCCAGAGGTCGAGATACCGATGAGCACATCCCCCCGGCGAACCATACCCTCCACCTGACGGCTGAAGATCTCGTCAAAGCTATAGTCGTTGCCGATGGCCGTAAGAATGGACGTATCGGTTGTCAGCGCGGCAGAGGCGACGGCACGACGCTCGCGCTGAAAGCGCCCAATCAGTTCGGCGGCGAGATGCTGGGAGTCCGCGGCGCTACCGCCGTTACCACACCAGAAAATGGTGGCGTCGCGTTTTGCGGCATCGACCAGAACATGGCCAAGCGCGACCACCCGGTCGCCAAGTTCCTGCTCCACACGCTGCGCCAACTGCGCATGCTCGCGCATGGCGTTCGTGATGATATCGTTCACAGGAAATCCTCAGGAAGCGAGCAGCTTGCGAAAATAGGATGCCGTCCTGACCAGACCCTCTTGCAGCGGTACCGTCGGCTGCCAACCGAGCCTTTCCTGCGCCAGCCGGATGTCCGGACAACGTTGCGCAGGATCATCGCTGGGCAACGGTTTGAAGATGATCTTCGACTTCGACCCGGTAATTTCGATCGCCTTGCGCGCCAGTTCGTGTATCGCGTACTCCTCCGGATTGCCGAGGTTGACCGGGCCGGTAAAGTCGTCCGCCGAATTCATGAGACGGATCAGCGCCTCGACAAGGTCGTCGACATAGCAAAACGAACGGGTTTGCTTGCCATCGCCGTAGACAGTAATGGACTCCCCGCGTAACGCCTGAACGATGAAGTTCGACACCACGCGCCCGTCGTTCGGATGCATCTTGGGACCATAGGTATTGAAGATGCGCGCCACCTTGATACGCAAGGTGTGCTGGCGGTAATAGTCAAAAAACAACGTCTCGGCACAACGCTTGCCCTCGTCGTAACACGAGCGCAAACCAATTGGGTTCACGTGCCCCCAGTAGTCCTCGCGCTGCGGGTGGGTCTTGGGATCTCCATAGACTTCGCTGGTGGACGCTTGAAGAATCTTCGCCTTCACGCGCTTGGCCAGGCCGAGCATGTTAATCGCGCCATGCACGCTGGTTTTGGTGGTCTGTACCGGATCGTATTGGTAATGGATTGGTGACGCCGGACAGGCGAGGTTGTAAATCTCGTCAACCTCGACATACAGCGGGAACGTGACGTCATGGCGCATCAGTTCGAAACGCGGGTTCTCGAGCAGGTGGGCAACGTTATCGCGCGTACCGGTAAAGAAGTTGTCCACGCATAAAACGTCGTGGCCGTCCGTCAATAGACGTTCGCACAAATGCGAGCCGATAAATCCGGCGCCGCCGGTGACCAGAATACGCTTAGGGTTATTTTTTATGGACATATCGCGTACCCACGTCGATTATTTCGGGATGAAGTCATGGTTCACGGTAATTCCGTCTCGACACCGTCCGTAAACAGGTCCCGTATCCCATAATATTCCCGATACCATGCAACGAACTCGGCAATCCCGGTTTCAACCGGAGTGTGCGGCTGGAAACCCGTGTCCCGGGTCAAATCGTCTATGTTGGCGTACGTGGCGGGCACATCGCCATCCTGCATGGGAAGCAGATCCAATACCGCCTTCCGTCCCAGGCACTGCTCAAGCACTTCAATGTAGCGCATCAGCTCCACCGGTTGATGATTACCGATGTTGTAAATCCGGTACGGCGCATAGCTGGTAGCCGGATCCGGGTTGCTTTGACGCCAGCTTGAATCAGGCTGCGGCGGCCGATCGATGACCCGAACGACGCCGTCGACGATGTCGTCGATGTAGGTGAAATCCCGAATCATTTTTCCCTGATTGAATACCGGAATTGGCGCGCCCTCCAGAATGCCTTTGGTGAATTTGAAGAGCGCCATGTCCGGCCGTCCCCAAGGACCATACACGGTGAAGAACCGCAGGCCCGTGCATGCCAGTCCATAGAGGTGGGCATAACTATGCGCCATCAGCTCGTTGGCCTTCTTGGTCGCGGCATATAGCGAAACCGGGTGATCGACGTTGTCGTGCTCCGAAAACGGCAACTTGGTGTTGGCCCCATATACCGAACTCGATGACGCGAACACCAGATGTCCTACCTTGCTGTGGCGGCAACCTTCCAGCACGTTGCCAAAGCCTGAAAGATTGGCATCAATATAGGCGTGAGGATTGTGAATCGAATAGCGCACGCCAGCCTGCGCAGCCAGATGCATGACGGCGTCAAATCGGTTGTTATGAAATAGCCGCGCCATGCCGGCGCGGTCGGTGATATCGAGTTTTTCGAACGTGAAAGCACGGTGATCAAGACAGTGATTAAGCCTTGCTTCCTTAAGCGAAACGTCATAATAGTCGCTCAGGTTGTCGATGCCGTAAACGGTATCGCCACGTTTCAATAACTGCAGGGCCAGGGCTGAGCCGATAAATCCGGCCGCACCGGTAACGAGTATGTGCATGTTGAGGGGAGTTTCCGAGAATGTGCTGTTTCGGACACGCTACCGCCATGCAGAACACTTTGGTTCCGCACGGCTTTCCAAATGGCCGTCACTCCACTGACGGCAATGTTTACAACAACCTGCGATTACCCGATTCGCATGATATCTGGCACCAAAATCCGATCGCGCTCCACCACTGTCACCAAATGCTCATGCAACAGCCCGGGAGCATTCAGATCGGTCAACACCCAGGCATCGCACGGCATGGCATCCTCGAACCGGCGCCAGACTGGACGGTCAATGAAACGCCGACGGTCGGTGTGCGGATCGTACGTTCCGATGATCTCGACATTACGGCCCTGGGCGCGCAGCGAGGCGATTTCGGCAAGATCGGAAACGCCGCAAAGACCGATGCGGCGCCAACGATGTGCTTCGCAGATATCGAAAACCCGGCTGCAAGAAGTGCCAGCCTAACGATAGAAATGAAAAGACGACGCAAGATATTTGGCGGTGAGCCGGCTTTTCTCAGAAAAACCCGTGGGGGTGAGGTAATAGAGGTAGC
>CAYHTX010000142.1:0-3050 GCA_964359615.1 uncultured Gammaproteobacteria bacterium
GGCCGCCGCCAGCGACGAGGACTACTGGTCGCAGATCTCGCGGGCGTTCGACACCGACCCCACGCTCGTCAACCTGAACAACGGCGGGTGCAGCCCGGCGCCGGCGCACGTGATGGAGGCGATGATCCGCGACCTGCGGTTCTCGAATGAATTGCCGGTGGAGCACATGTGGGGCGTGCTGGAGCCGAGGATCGAGAGCGTCCGCCGGGACCTGGCGCAGATGTTCGGATGCGACCCCGAGGAGATGGCGATCACCCGCAACGCCTCCGAGGCGCAGGAGATCATGATCCTGGGGATGGACCTGCGGCGCGGCGACGAGGTGATCGTCACCAACCAGAACTACGGGCGCATGCTCACGACCTGGGATCAGCGGGCCCGCCGGGACGGGTTGGTGATCAAGACGATCTCCCTGAAGGGGGCGCCCGCCTCGGACGACGACATCGTCGCCCGGTTCCGCGAGGCCATCACGCCGCGGACGAAGGTCATCGAGCTCACGCACATCACGAACCTCACGGGGTTCATCATGCCGGTGCGCCAGGTGGCGCGGCTGGCGCGCGAGCGCGGCATCGAGCTGTTCATCGACGGGGCCCATGCGTTCGCGCACTTCCCCTTCCAGCGCGATGACCTGGACGTGGACTACTACGGCACCAGCCTCCACAAGTGGTTGCACGCGCCCATCGGGACCGGGTTCCTGTACGTGCGGCGCGACAAGGTCAAGTCGCTCTGGCCGATGATGGCCGCGCCGGCGTCGATGGACCAGGACATCCGCAAGTTCGAGGAGATCGGCACGCATCCGGCGGCCAACCACAACGCCATCGCCGTGGCCGTGGCGTTCAACCGCGGGATCGGCCTCGAGCGCAAGGCGGCGCGGCTCCGGTATCTGCGCGATCGCTGGGCGAAGCAGCTCCAGCAGTCCAGTCCGCGCGTGCAGATCCTCACCCCGCTGGACGACACGCATTCGTGCGGCATCGCCATGCTCCACGTGGATGGGTTGGACACGGCGCAACTTGGCGGCTGGCTGTGGGGGAAGCACCGCATCCGCACGACGCCGATCCTGCACGACGAGTTCAACGGACTCCGCATCACGCCCAGCGTCTACACGACGCCGAGCGAGATCGACCTCTTCGTGGCCCGGGTGAAGGACGCGATGCGAGCCGGTATCGCCTGACCGGCGGCGTCACCCCGACGCGCCGCCCGCCGCCAGCCACACGGCGGCGCCCAGTCCGATCAGGATGACGGCTCGGCGCACCCATTCCTGCGGCACGCGCTGGGCGACCCGCGACCCGGCGTACCCTCCCGCGGTCGCGCCGACGGCCATCGCCACGCCGACCGGCCAGTCGACCATGCCGCGGACGGCGAACGTCGCCGCGGCCACCACGTTGATGCACAGGCCGCCCCAGTTCTTGAGGCCGTTCATGCGGTGGATGTTCGTGAAGCCCATGAACCCCAGGGCGGCGAGCATCAGGATGCCGATGCCGGCGCCGAAGTACCCGCCGTAGACCGCCACGCCCAGCTGGAAGAACAGGAGCGGGAGTGCGGGAGGCCGGCTTGCCGGATCGAATGACGGGTCGGCGGTGGTGCTGGCGGCGGACTGCTTCCGAAGGGCCGCCATCACCGGCCGCTGCGCGATGAACAGGACCGTCGCCCCCAGGACGAGCCATGGCACGATCGCGTCGAAGCGCTCGCTGGGAGTCCGCAGGAGCAACAAGGCGCCGATGAGGCCGCCGGCGAGGCTCGGGAGCGCGAACCGGGTCGCCCAGGAGCGGGCGCCGGAAAGTTCGCTGCGATACCCCCACATGCTCCCGAGGGCCCCGGGCCACAGCGCGACGGTGCTGGTGGCGTTGGCGATGATCGGAGGCACGCCGAGTCCGACCAGGGCCGGAAAGGTGACCAGCGTGCCGCCGCCGGCGATCGCATTGATGCTGCCGCCGATCGCGGCGGCGACGACAACCAGCAGGAGCCTGGGGAGCTCGGTGTCGACGCTGAATATCAGGGTGTGCCGGACTGAAGATCGGGGGAAGGGACGAGGGCATCGACCCGGGCTACCGGTACAATACGCGGCGAGTGGCGGGCGGCGATACACCCCCCGCGCCGCCTTGCTACCTTTCAGCGTCCGCCGCGTGGCGCGGCGGGCGGAACGCCGATGGAGACCGACGGCATGAGCACGACAACACAGCCTGGCCCGAGCGCCGTGGGTACGGATTCGCTCGAGATTCGCGACAACCGCACGGGGACATCGTACACGGTTCCCATTACCGACGGCACGATCCGCGCCCAGGACCTGCGCCAGATTCGCGTGGACCGCGACGACTTCGGCGTGATGAGTTACGACCCGGCGTTCATGAACACCGCGTCATGCCGCAGCGCGATCACCTATATCGACGGCGACCAGGGCATCCTGCGCTACCGGGGGTATCCGATCGACCAGCTGGCCGAGCAGGCGAGCTTCCTCGAAGTTGCGTACCTGCTGCGCCACGGCGAGCTACCCGCGCAGGATGAATACGATCGCTGGGTGCACGACATCACGTACCACACGTACGTGCACGAGAACATCAAGCGCTTCCTGGAGGGTTTCCGGTACGACGCGCACCCGATGTCGATGCTGGCCAGCAGCGTGGCGGCGCTCTCCGCCTTCTATCCTGAAGCGAAGGACATCTTCGACGAGCATAGCCGCTACGTCTCCATCACGCGGCTGCTGGCCAAGCTGCCGACGCTGGCGGCGTTCTGTTACCGCCACTCGAAAGGGCTGCCGTTCGTCTATCCCGACAACGACCTCCCGTACAGCGCCAACTTCCTGTCCATGATCGCCCGGATGAGCGAGCCGCGGTACGAGGCGCATCCCGCCTTCGCCCGCGCGATCGAGGTCCTGTTCATCCTGCACGCCGACCACGAACAGAACTGCTCCACCAACGCCGTGCGCGCCGTGGGGTCGTCCCATGTGGATCCGTTCAGCGCCGTCGCCGCCGGCATCACGGCGCTGTATGGCCCGCTGCACGGCGGGGCCAACGAGCAGGGGCTGCGGATGATCGAGTCGATCGGGCCCGGCCCCC
>CAYHTX010000143.1:0-3033 GCA_964359615.1 uncultured Gammaproteobacteria bacterium
GGCAAAAATTTTCTTCCCCCTTAACCAGTTTTGCCGATTGTCTAAAAAGCGGCGTGGCTTTTTCTTATTACCGGCACGAATTCCCAGCCGTTTTCTTCGACAACTTTTTTTAAAGGACCCCGGACTTGCTCAATATCAAATTTATATTCATATACTTTGCCAAACGTTAAATCCTTTTTTATCCCATACTGGACCCCCCAAGACTTCTGAAATAAAATTCTTCCTTTTAAAAACTCTGCTCTGAATTTTACGCTTGGCTGCCATAAGCCATCTGTGCCGATATGCCAGCCAACCTCCCCCATTTCTTCGCAGTAGCGCACCGTTTTTCGCTCTTCATCTAAAAAGATAAAGCCGCGATAAGTCTTCTTCAATCTTTCTTTGGAAAAAATTCCGTACCATTTAGCATCAACAATTTTCCAGTTCAAAATAAAATCAGTTTCTTTTGAGGCTTGAACTTGATAGGGTGAATCAGGATAATTTAAACCTAAAATTTTTTCTTTCAATTCTTCCTTACCCACGGCCGGCATTTCAGACTTTTTTTTACCACCGAGATATTCTTTATAACCCATGCCCCAAAGCATGACTCGTATGGCGGCAATAACGGCAATTATAGCGACAAAAGAAGCTACATATCCCAATAACATAGTTTAGAGACCTCTGCAAAACTCGCTTTCGTAACGACCTGCCGGCCGGCCACGCCCCGCCACAGGCGAGGCTCCGCTTACAGCGGGGCCGTGGGCAGGCAGGGATTTCAAAATTTCGAAGCGAAAAATCGCAGAAACGACGATGTTTACGCGGAGTAAAAGCAGAGCTTGCAATTTCTTCGCGCCTCACTCATGCCCGACCTTCGGTCGGCGCGAGATTCGGCGCTCGAAATTATAAGCGGAGGAGCATCTGCCCCGCTAAGCGGGGCAGTAGAAATGGAGTTTTGCAGAGGTTTCATTACTTCTAAAATATTACTGCGTTGATAGCCCGCGTATAACGATTTGATGGCCAAGGCATGCTCCGTTATTTCTAAGACGCACCTTCATATATGAAGCGCCGCTTAGATAAGAACTGACACTCCATTTATAATTATTTGCCTGGCCAGGATCAGTCATTACTTGATATCCGCCCGCCGCTGATGAATTATTTAATCCCATCTGGGGAATGTAAAAAAGCATCCATGTCTGACCACTTGTTCCACCCAGGTAGGAGAACGTCCTCCCGTCTTTATAGGTGAAATTCATTTTCTTATTAAGAAGCGGCGTAGCCACCGGCTGACCATTAACATAAACTTCCAAGGGATAGTTTCCACCAGCTACGGTTTTAAAGGCGCAACGAGCCCGAAGAGAAAGAGTTGCGGCAGGATTGAGGATTCCTTCCCAAGAAGAATCGGCGTCAATACGAATTTCTTCAGGCACCTCGGTGAACGTTGGTATTTCCTCTTCCGCGGATGGTGCTTCTTGCGATACTACCGCTTCGGATACCGCTTTTTCATAAATCGCTTTTACAAAATCGCTGATGGTTTTTGCCGTTGGCAACTCTTTTACCGCCACCGTTTTGTTAGTGCCCGTAAGAACTATTTTCCCGGGTGTCGCAGTATTCAGAACAATCGTCTTCACTTCGGGATTTTTCGTGAGAAAATCCCATGCTGCCGGACCGGAATCAACGATGGTTTGAAGATTGCCGGAGGCATCGGCCCTCATATCAGTCATCAGCTGTTTGTTCTCCGCGATCTTCTTCAGGCCATCGGCGGTGAGGAAATTTTTCAACCCGCCCGCCGCGTCCACTACTTTCCCAAATTGCCCAAGCGCTTTTGCGATATCCGTGATACCCACCACAAAAGACATTTCTTCAAAAAATTGCGCCTCTTTAGCTTTTGCGATAGCGGCTACCCCGCCATCCTCATCGGCGATTCCCACTTTCACGGCCGTTTCCGAGACCTCCATCATCAGTCCTGCGCCGGTAACGCTCGAGACGACGATGTGCGCGGCTTTTCCGACGAGCGTCACCATCCCGCCACCTGCGACCACGCCGCCGACGAAAACCGTAACTTTCGCAGCTGTCTTAATCGTTTGAGCGGTTTTTGAGTAGGTATCCAATACCCCCGCCTGGCCTACGGCAATCTTTGATTCCAGCGCTCTCATCTTTGTTAGCGCCTCATGGGCGGTTTTTGCATCCGTGCCGAAAAGATCCGCTGCTGTTTTTAGCTTCTGCCCGGGAGGGGCCTTGTCCACGATCTCCAAAATTTTTTGCCGTCCCAGCTCTTTTTCCTTTTCAGAAACTTTCAGCTCTCCCTCTAACTTTTTCTCTTCGTCTTCAAGTTTTTTTATTGCTTCATCAAGGCCAGAAGCTGAAGCTTTTTCGATAAAAGAAAAAGCGGGCGCGTCTCCATAAGAAACGGTGAGGGCGTAATCCGGAAGAGAATCGACGACCGTTGAAAATTGTTCAATCGCGGCGTTCGCATCTACCCATTTTTGGATAACCAGATCGAGTGACGCAACTCGCTCCTCATTACTAAGATTGGCTACGTCTGTGAAAAACACATCGGTCAACACTGTTGCCTCAATAAAATGTAAACTCATATCCGCAAGCGCGCCCTGAAAAACAATCCCTTGCACCCACTCCTCGTCGGTGTTCGATTTTTCCGTTATTGTCTTGATTTCCTGGATTTTTTTATCCTCTCTCGTCGAGAAAAAAAATACCGCTGCTCCAAAGAGCAAAATAACAAGGAAAATTATATAAGGTATCTTGAAAATTTTCATAATCAATTATGTTATTAATCCTGCTTACATTATACCAGTATTATATTTAAAAACAACGGATGGAGCATACCTTGTCCACAACCTGTCCGCGCGCAGACTTTTGACACGGGCAAGGACAAGAAAAAACGATCCGCAAGGCTGGTTAAGGGGGAAGAAAATTTTTGCCGGCGAGCGGCGGGGCAGAGCAAGTGGATTTTTTCAGGAATTTTTGATAAAATAAGTTCGAGCGGAATCGTAAAGACGCTCCAAACAAACAATCCCCGACAGCATCGGGGGTTGTTTGTTT
>CAYHTX010000144.1:0-2974 GCA_964359615.1 uncultured Gammaproteobacteria bacterium
TTTGATGTTTCCCATAGTTTTTCTATCTTAGCATACTGTCCAGTTTTTGGGGGGAATCATAAACTGCCAGCGGCGGAGCTGGCAGGAGAACAATCTCGAAAAGATGTCAGGTCTGGCGTCGGTGCCACTGTTCCCAGACCACGAGGAGTGGACTCGCGAGAAACATTGCCGAGTAAGTGCCGATCGCGACGCCGACGATGAGCGTGAGTGAGAGATAATGGATGGATTGTCCGCCAAAAAAGTACATGCCGGAAAGGACGAGGAGCGTCATGACCGAGCTATTCACGGTTCGGACGACTGATTCGTTAATGCCGAGATTGACTGTTTCGGAAAACCGATCGGTTCCGCGTCGGATGAGATTTTCGCGCACGCGATCGAAAACAATAATCGAGTTATTCATGGAGTAACCCATGATAGTGAGGAGCGCGACTGCAAACGAGAGATCCACTTCGACTCCGCGATAGTGGCCGAGGAGAGCAAAGGCGCCGGCGGTGATGAGCACGTCATGCACGAGCGCGACCACCACGGTCACGCCGAATTTCCAAGATTGGACTGGCCGTGACACGCGGCGGAACGAGTAGGCGATGTAGAGAATGACGGCCACAAAGACCGCGAGGAGTGCTTTGAAGGCGCGACTCCGGAGCTGACTCGAAACCGACGGCCCGATAGTTTCAAAACGTTTTTCGAGTACCCTCGTTTCACTCTCATCCGATGCTTCTACGGACGACAGCGTCGTGGTCGCTGACGTCGAGGTCGCTCTGATGGGCGCAGCCATCGTGGTCGTCGCCGATTCACCCGATTCACCATTCGATATATCATACGCGCGGAGCCTGGCGAGCGCGTCTTGGTGTTCTTCTTCAGTCAAAAACCGAGAGCGGATAATCATGTCCGTTTCACCGCTTGGCTGGACGACAAGTGTGCCGAGGCCGAGCGGCAGGAGCGATGCCTGCACTTCCTCGATGGTCGGCCGCGTTTCCTCGAAAGTGACTTCGAGGAGCGATCCGCCCGTAAAATCAATGCCCGGCCTGAGGCCAAACACGAGCAGCACCGCCAAACTCCCGACGACGAGTGCGGCGGAAATCATGAACCAGAGACGTTTGTACTCGACAAATTGGATCATATGGTAGGTGGACGAATTCCTTCATCGCGCTTTCTCGCGCCGAGAAAGAGTCGGTTGCCAAATTCAGAAAACCACGGCACGACAAAGCGGAGAAATGCCCGTGTGACCGTGATGGCGGTAAACATGCTGATGAGGACGCCGATCGCGAGCGTCAGCGCGAATCCTTTCACAAAACTCGTGCCAAACCAGGACAGGAGAAGACAGGTAATGAGCGTCGCGACATTGCTTTCGCGAATCGATGTCCAGGCGCGCAGAAACCCCTCTTCGACCGCGCTCCGGAGGCTCTTGCCGGCCTTGAGTTCCTCTTTCAGCCGCTCGAAAATCAGGATATTGGCATCTACCGCCATGCCGACGGAGAGAATAAACCCGGCAATGCCGGCCAAAGTCAGCGTGACGCCGAGCATCTTGAATGCAAACAGTGTGATTGTTGCATACAGAGAAAGTGCAATCACGGCGAGAAATCCCGGCAATCGGTAGTAGAAAATAAGAAACAGCATGACAAGGATGAGGGACGCGAGGCCGGCGCGGAGGCTCTCGGCGAGCGATTCAGCGCCGAGGGTCGCGCCGACGGTTTGCTGCGAAACCAGCGTGACCGGTACCGGCAACGCGCCGGCATTGAGGCGCTGCGCGAGTTCGCGCGCTTCCGAGATATTGAACTGGCCGCTGATGACCGCCTCACCATTCGTGATCACCGTCTGGACGGTCGGAGCGCTGATAATATCCCCGTCGAGAAAGATGGCGACCGCTTTATTCAGGTTCCGCTCGGTAATTTCTCGAAACAGTGCAGTCCCTTCGCTGTTGAAATTCAGCGACACTTGCACGGCGCCAGACTGGGGATCAGTCACGACTTCAGCGCGCTCGAGCTGCTTCCCGGAAAGGCCAGTCGCCTTGAACGGATCCTGCGGCGGCAGGATATCCACCGCCGTCTTTTTCTTTACAACCACACCAGAGAGCGCATACTCTTTCGGGATGAGGCTGTCGGTCTTATAAATAATGTGATAGCCAAACCGCGTCTCCACCGGTCCGATAATTTCGCCCGGCTTGGCCGCGAACACAGCGTCCTCAAATTCCTTGACCATAAAACCGCGCGGAAAGCTTCCGAGCTCGCCGCCGTTGTCTTTCGTTCCAGCATCAGTCGAATGTTCGGCTGCGAGCGCCGTAAAATTATTCGCGTTCGCTTCCTCGAAAATTTGCTTGGCTTTTTCTTCCGCCTCTTTTTTCGTGTAGAGCGGATTCTCACAATTTTCGGCACCAAGGTAGCAGACGAGAATATGCCGCGCCTTCACTTCGGGCTGGCCATCCTGCTCGCCGCCCCGCGAGACGACATAGAGCGCATCCCCGGTTTCGATCGGCTCTGGCGCCACTGCGCCCTCTTCCGCGGCGCTCGCCCACTCATAGAGATCGGCCGGCTGATGATTTTTATTGATATAGCCGATGAATCCGTCATTATTTTTACTGGTATCGTCATCCGAGTATTCGCGTACCACCTCACCCAGACCAACACCGTCCTGTATTTTTTTGAGCGCTGCCTCGGCGCGATTCTTCGCTTCGACGTTAAACGCTTCCAAATCTTTTTTTTCATCCTCAGTCAGTTCCCGCGGCGGCGTGGTATTCTGCTCGCGAAATTCGAGAATCGGCGTTTCGCCAATCATAGCGATCGCCCGCTCCACTTCTTTAACACCGGGGAGTTCGACGATCAGGTTATAGTCGTTGCCCACTCTCGTTGTCTGAACCGTCGGTTCGCCGACACCGAGGCCATTGACGCGCCGTTCGATCACGTCTTTCACGCCGTCGACAGCTTCGCCGCGCTCGGCTTCAGGGATCTCACTCGTATCCGCCTCGTACACGAGATGC
>CAYHTX010000145.1:0-2945 GCA_964359615.1 uncultured Gammaproteobacteria bacterium
CTATATTCATAAACATTTTTTCAAAATCTTTAATAGGATTTGATTGATTAAAATATTTTTGTTTCAAATATTCATCGGCTTCATTTTGGTTCAAAATTTTTGCTTGGATAACTTCGGCGAGCAATTCTTGCTTCTGACACAAAAAAGCCGTTATTCTATCTTCATCCGCCGGCAAACTGAATTTAAGCGAAACCAAATTACGGATAATTTTCGGAGTAAAGGCCTGGACTTTGGAAATTAACGCGCTGTAATAATACCTCGGATAACCGCCGAATAACTCATCTCCCCCATCCCCGCCCAACACAACTGCCACATCTTGCTTTGCCATTTTTGAAAGTAAAAATTGAGCCGCCGCCGTGGGATTAAAATTCGGTTCATCCAAATGCCAAGAAATATTCTCAAGATTCTCTTTTATGTCTTCCGGCCCGATGAAGAGTTCATGGTGATCAGTAGCATAGTACTCAGCAGTTCTTCGCGCCAGAAAAAAATCGGCATTGAATTTTTTCGGATCTTGACTATCTTTAAAACCAACAGAGAAGGTTTTTATTTTCCCCTCGTGAAATTTGCTCACCGCCCCGAGCACCGCCGAAGAATCCATCCCACCGCTTAAAAAGACTCCCACCGGCCGATCAGATACGAGCTGGCGCTTCACGCTGTCATCAAAAATATTTCTAATGGAATTCTTTGCTTCTTCATACGAAGAAATATCGGAAAAATCCGTTACTTGCCAATATTTTATAACTTCTACCTTCCCTGCGATGTCAAGTTTAAGATAACTGGCCGAAGGCAATTTTTTTATGCCTTGAAACATGGTGTGGGGTTCCGGAATATAAAGAAGTTGAAAATAGAGGTTAAACGCTTCCTTGTTTACTTCTCGCGGAATATCATGCTCAAGTATCGCTTTAATTTCAGATGAAAAAATAAATTTTTGGTCATCGTAAAAATAATAAAGTGGTTTAACTCCAAGCCGATCGCGGGCAATAAACAAATCCTGTGTTCGCGTATCCCAAATGGCAAACGCGAAAATGCCATTGAGTTTTTTCACACATTCAATCCCCCACTCTCTATACGCGTATAAAATAACTTCGGTGTCGGAGACGGAACGAAAATTATATTTATTTTCCAAATCTTTACGCAAGTCATTAAAATTATAAATCTCACCGTTAAAAACAATAACAAGTTCGCGACGTTCGTCCCACATTGGCTGTTTGCCGCGCTCCGACAAATCAATGATGGAAAGACGATCATGGCCCAAAGAAATATTTTCTTCACACCAAAAATCCGTCTGGTCAGGACCGCGATGTTGTATCGTCTGATTCATCTTAAGAATCAATTCCGGATTTTTGAAATTAAAACCATTAATTCCGCACATAATAAACTTACATCGTAATTCGTTCCGCTGTCAAAATAACGTATGTGAAAGCATCTTTGACCCCAAAATAGTATTCCTTCAATTCAAAATTAGAATTTTTAAGCATCCGACTTGCGTGTTTCTTTGACAAAATCCTGGTAATTTCGTCGGGATGTAATTTGATGTTTTTCTTCAACACCCCATTCAGAATAAAAAGTACCCCTTTCAAGAATATAACACTTAGACCAAACTCTGGCGGCCAAAACAACAATACTTTCCCTTGGGGTTTCAAAATCCTATAAAATTCTTTCAAAATATGACCGATATCCTCTTCACTGAAATGCTCCATCACACCCAAATTATATACACCATCCATTGAATTGTCAGGCAGAGGAATCTCAAAAATGCTTCCGCGGACGGTCTGCGCAAATGAACCATTAAGCTTCTGATAACGATCAATGGCCAATTGTGAAATATCCAACGCCGTGACCTTGGCATAACGAACCACGTCAGTATCGACCTGTCCACCGCCACATCCAGCGTGAAGTAATACTGCGCCTGATTTAAACGTTTTTTTAATAAAACAATTCAATGTGCGTTTTATAATACACTTTCTATAAAAAACCGCAATGTTATCATAAAGCGCATTGCTTTTTTTCTTCTTGATTTCCCAATAATAATCCCACTCGTGTTCGTCTTCCTCTATATTTCGCAACGAAACACTTTCTGGTAGATTCAACCTCAAATATTGAAACTGTTTTTTATTCAAACAGGAACGAAAAAAAAGAATTCCGAGAAGTTTCAGGCTATCATACGCGTCTTTAACTGTCATTTTGGAATGTCCATATGCTCTAGCTGGCATGATGATGCCCACTTCTTTAACGGTAAATCCGTTAACGCCAAGTACATATAAACTTTCAAAAAAAAATGAATATCCTCTCGATCCGACAAGAGAGAAAACTCCGCGAGGGATTCTGTCTAAATGATAAAGCCTGAACGCACCAGTCGCGTCATAAGGCATTTTAAGAAAAAGCTCTGTTAAAAGATGCCCGGTGACCGTTAAAAATTTTCTTAAAAGATTCCAGTCTTCAAGGCTGTGCGAATTAATATAACGATTACCAACGACGATATCATGATTAAAAGAATTCTCTAAAAAAACACGAATATCTTCCGGTTGGTGCGTAAAATCACAATCCATTGTGATGAGTGTCTGATAGCCGTGGTCGTACGCCCACCGAATCCCTTCCTGATGCGCGCTTCCGATGCCCAGCTTTTTGGAACGATGAATTATCCGCACCGACCCATCTTTCGCCGCAATCGCGTCCAACACCGCGCCAGTTCCATCTGGAGAATTATCGTCTAAAAATAATAAGTCCGTATCCAGCACAAGCTTTCGAATGCGGTCGTACATAATGCTAACATTTTTGAATTCGTTGTAAGTGGGTATAAATACAAGGATTTTTTTACTCATAAAAAATGTTAAAATTAATCTTTTTTTGTCCGTTCCAAAACCTTATATCTATCCAAGCCGGTAGAGGTGACATTATAATTTTCAAACTGATTCTGATGCTCGCTCCAAAAAAGGTCTGTCATT
>CAYHTX010000146.1:0-2925 GCA_964359615.1 uncultured Gammaproteobacteria bacterium
GTCGGTAGGAAATCGAATCGGGGTGGGAGAAGTATGGTGCCGCTTCGGAGCGACCACCATGCGCGCCTCGTGCCGGAGGCGACGGTGAGTCGGGCGGGTTCCCGTGCAGATCGGCGCGTAAATTGGCTACGACTCGTTCGGGTTCATCGCCGAGAAGCTGGGCCGGCGTCGCACGTTCATCGCGTACCTGGTGACGGCGGCGGTGCTGGTGCCGATCTACGGGCAGATGGCGCGCAGTCCGCTGATCCTGATGGCGCTGGGGCCGTTTGGGGGATTTGTCGGTTACGGGTATTTCAGCCTCTTCGGGTCGTTCCTGGCTGAGTTGTTCCCAACCGACATACGCGCTACTGGGCAGGGACTGACATACAACCTGGGGCGAGGGCTGTGGGCGACGGCGCCGTACACGATCGGGTACGTGGCGACGTTGCCGAATGTGGGTATCGGGTCGGCGCTGGCGCTGACGTCGGCGTTCTTCCTTGCCGGGGCGGTGCTGATTCTGTTCTTCGCGGACAAGAGCCGGAAGCCACGGGTAGAGTCACCGTAGCCCTGCGTGTAGTTGGCGCAATGCCCAACAGCAGCGCGAGAGTTGACCGGGCCACTTCGGTTGCCATCTGCCACGTTACACGTTACACTTCCTGAATGGCGATCGTCGGGTTCAGGCACAAGGGCTTGGAGCGGTTCTTTGCTCGAGGAACCACTGCGGGGATCCAGAACAAACATGCCAAACGGCTCCGGCTGATTCTCGGGCGGCTGAGCGTCACGAAAGAGCCGCGTGACATGGGACTTCCGGGACTCAATCTCCACCCCCTCAAGGGAGACCGCCAAGGCACGTGGGCCGTGCAGGTCAGCGGCCACTGGCGCGTGACTTTTCGATTTGTCGGGCCGGATGTCTCGGACGTGAACTACGAGGACTACCACTGATGAAGACCGTGCGCATGCAGAACCCGCCGCATCCGGGAGAGATTCTCCGCGAACTCTGCCTCGTGCCGTTGAATCTCAGCGTCACCGACGCAGCCGCGTCCCTGGACGTGAGCCGGAACACGTTGTCCGCCATCCTGAACGGACGGGCTGGCATCAGCCCCGAGATGGCCGTTCGACTGTCGATCGCGTTCGACACGACGGCCGAGAGCTGGTTGCATCAACAGATGCAATACGATCTCTGGCATGCAGAGCAATCGCGGAAGCAGTTGCGAGTGCGAAAACTCGCGGCCGCGTAGGCCGTGACCTCATACTCCGGGAGCGCCGTGCGGTGAGTCCCGAGATGGCGCTCCGCGCCCGGCCGCGTTACCGAGAAGGGGACGCGCGCCGCAAGGTGTACACAGCCACGTGCGGTTGGCTCGCGCCGTCCTCGTAGGTGCCGAGGATGTAGTCAGCGCCGATTTCGAACACTGTGAGAAAGCGCGGCAGTCTGACGTCCGCCAGCGCGCGGCCATCGATCGAGTAGGCGGTAAGCTGGAGATCGGCGTCCCCCGGAACCGAGCGCACGACCCACAAGGCGCCGAACCGATCTGCCAGCAGAGCGGAGTACGGAGGCAAGGTGGCGGGCATCGGCATGTCGAGGAAGAGCTGCTTGAACCGCGCGCGCCACGCGGCGTCTTCCTGGTATGCTACCAGTTGATCCGACGCCTTCTCATACTGCTGTCGCGTTGGCCTGCGCGCCGGGCCGCGGACGTAGATGGGCCGACCAGGCGTGCCGTCCAAGGCAAAGACTTCGATCACCGCGGAGTCGGCTGTTCCAACATAGACGCGCTCGTTCGACAGCGCGATCGACGTCTCGCGACCGAGCGGTCGGGGCATGGGGGAACCGATCCTGCTCGCGATGGTGTATTCCCGCGTGACAAACTCACCAATGCGCCGAATTACCTGACCCTTGGCATCCGCAAGGAAGAGTGGGGCTTTCTCTCGCGTGGACTCGTGGACCTTCTGAGGAGGATTCGTGAGCATGGGCTCGGCCAGGAGCGCGAACACACCGTTGGCCGAGCACTGAAACGCATAAGGCACGGGATCGATCGGATTCAGTGGCAAGCAGAATTGCCTGACGACCTTGCCTGTTGTGTCCAGCGCGCGCATTCGCCGGTGGATGAAATCCCACACGAAGGTGGTGTCACCGGCGCACCGCCCGAGCCACGAGAGGCCGCGGAACTCGCCTGGCCCATCACCCTGCCGGCCGGCTGTCCGAATGAGCTGACCCCGGCTGTCGAAGTATCGGATGCTCCAAGAGTGCCGATCGGCCACGACAATGGTGCCGTCAGGCAACCTGGTGGCTCCGGAGGGTAGCGCGATCAGCACATCGCCCTTTGGAGAAACCCCACCAATGTCCATGATCGGGATTGGGTCGACCGACCACTTGCTCTGGGCGAGGGCAACGGACGCGCAGGCGTGCGCAACCGATGCCGCACACAGCATGACCACGCGACCGAGCGCGTTCATCAATGGATCACCCCATGGCCTGGTGGGCTAATGAGACCAGATGCAGCATCATGTCTGCGCAGTTTGGGACGCGACGCCTGAAGCAAGGGTACTTGGCAGCAAGGGCCGCGGCTTACGTGCCGCGTCGTGTACGGCGAGCGTTCTTGACCGCAACGTCGACCATACGCTCGAAGTCCGGCGGTAGCCCGCCGTAAAGCAGTGAGTCGAAGAGGATGGTCGGTGTGACTAGGATTCCCAAGGCCCGCCCCGCAACAATATCACGTCGCACCGCCTGAAGGGACTCCTCGCTTCCTCGACACGCGTGGAACCTCGCCACGTCGCTGATCTCAGCCTCCCTCGCAACACCCGACCAGTCTTGGCTCAAGATGGATTCCTGTTGAGCGAAGATGAGGTTGTGGACCACCTCAAAGCGGCCCAACCTGTCAGCACACACGGCTGCCCGAGCGGCTGGTATGGCGCGTGGTCGGTAGGAAATCGAATCGGGGTGGGAGAAGT
>CAYHTX010000147.1:0-2920 GCA_964359615.1 uncultured Gammaproteobacteria bacterium
AGGCCGGATGTCACCTGGCTCCATACCGGCATATCAAAGAGTATGAAATTCATTATTGGGACAAAAGTTGGCATGACCCAAGTGTTTCGACCGGATGGAACCGTGGTGCCGGTAACCCGCGTGAAAGCCGGTCCGTGCGTCGTGACGCAGGTGAAGACTGCGGCGAACGACGGACTCGATGCCGTTCAGGTGGGATTCGGAGAACAGAAGAAATGGCGCGTGGCCCGTGCTCAGCAGGGCCATCTGAATGACCTCATGACGGTCCGCGTCATGCGTGATTTTCGTCTGAATGAAGCCAGCACCTTAAAACGCGGAGACAGGTTTAGCGTGAAGGCCTTCGTCCCGGGCGACCGCGTGCAGGTCGTCGGTACGTCGAAGGGCCGAGGATTTCAGGGTGTCGTGAAGCGCCATGGCTTTAAAGGCGGCCCGAAGACGCACGGCCACAAGGATAACCTCCGCATGCCGGGAAGCATCGGCGCGGGCGGCGTGCAGCGCGTATTTAAAGATATGCGGATGGCCGGGCACATGGGCGATGCGCGCGTGACGGTCAAAAATTTGGAGATTATCGAGATCCGAACCGACGACCAGGAGCTCTATATTAAAGGGGCGGTACCTGGGGCGCGCGGCGGACTCCTCCTCATTTCAACACAGGAAGGAACATTGACTCTCGATGAAGTGGTAGCGGCTGAACCGCAGGCGACCGCCGCAGAACCGGCACCGCAGACTCAGCCGGAACCAGTCCAAGCATGATGCTCAGTATATGGCAACCGTACCCGTCTACAATCAAGAAGGAAAAGAGTCCGGCACCGTGGAGCTTTCTGACGCGATTTTTGGCGTACAGTCAAAGGGCGCTTTGATCTACCAGGTATATGAAGCGCTCCGCGCGAACGCGCGGGAACCCTGGGCTGATACGAAAAATCGCGGTGAAGTCTCCGGCGGAGGTAAAAAACCATGGGCGCAAAAAGGCACAGGACGCGCTCGTCATGGGTCTATCCGGTCTCCGATTTGGAAAGGCGGCGGGGTCGCCTTCGGTCCGCTCTCGACGAGAAATTACAAGCAGAAAATCAATCAGAAAATGAAGCAGCAGGCAGTCCGGATGTGCCTCTCTGATAAGGTCGCTGAAAAGAAATTTTTGGTAGTGGAATCATTTGACGCGTCTGGCAAGACAAAGGCTGTGGTGAAATTTCGGACGTCGCTTCCGTGCGCCAAGAAGACAACGCTTATGGTGGCTGAAGGGAATAACGAGACGCTGCGGCGGGCGACAAGAAATATCCCGCACGTGAGTACGGTGAGAGCGAGTGACGTAAATGTAGTCGACCTTTTGAACCACCAATTTATCCTCGTGAATAAAGCAGCGCTTGAAGTTTTACAAAATCGTTTAGCGAAAAGCAAGAGCAAGTAATCCGCTATGGGTTTCCTTGATAAATTAAAAAAGAAATCATCGGATGAGGCGCACGCGCAGGACGCGGCTGTTTCTGGGACGCCGACGTCTGCTCTCTCGACTCTACCCCGCGAAACGGCAACACCGGTTCGGGGCGTCGGCGCAGGGACTTCGGTTCTCGTGAAGGCGATTTTGAGTGAAAAAGCCACGTCGGCTGAATCGCGGGGGACATACACATTTCTTGTTGGTCGAGATGTTACGAAACCTATGGTGAAGGCTGCGGTGAAGGCCGTGTACGGAGTGACCCCGACTGCGGTCCGGATAGCGAACGCGCAAGGGAAATGGGTGCGGTTTGGTCGCGGCTATGGTCGGCGCAAAGATACCAAAAAAGCCATGGTGACGCTCCCGAAAGGAAAAACCATTCGTATTCACGAAGGCGTGTAATCCCGTATGCCGATTAAAGTCTACAAACCCACGACGCCCGGCCGGCGCAAAGCCAGCGTTCAGGATTTTTCCGACGTTACGAGAGTGAAGCCGGAGCGTTCGCTCGTCCAAAAATTGTCGGCCAAAAGCGGTCGCAATAATACCGGCAAGATCACGGTGCGCCATCGGGGCGGCGGAGTGAAGCGTCTCTACCGGATGGTTGATTTCCGACAGGAAACGTTTGACGCGCCGGCAACGGTCGAAACGATCGAGTACGACCCGAACCGCGGGCCGCGCATCGCGCTCATTCGCTATGCAGACGGGGTAAAGTCGTATGTCTTGGCGCCGCATGGCTTGAAAGTAGGCGACAATATCGTTTCTTCAAAACATAAGATCGATCCGACGGTCGGATCGCGTATGCCGATTGAGCACATTCCGGTTGGCCTTTTCATTTATAATATTGAACTCAACCCCGGTGAAGGCGGCAAGATTGTCCGCGGCGCCGGCAATAGCGCGCAGCTCCAGACGATCGAAGGCGATTATGCCCAGGTGAAGCTCCCGTCGAGCGAAGTCAGAATGGTGAAGAAACAGTGCCGCGCGAGTATCGGGACTGTCGGGAATCCTGATGTGAAACTTGTCCGTCTCGGCAAAGCCGGCAGAAAACGCAAGCTCGGCTGGCGCCCGACCGTCCTCGGAAAGAGTATGAACCCGGTGGATCATCCGCACGGCGGCGGCGAGGGCCACAGCCCGATCGGTTTGAAAGGCGGTCCGAAAACTCCGTGGGGGAAGAAAGCGCTCGGCGTTAAAACCCGGAAGTCGGGCAAGTGGAGCGACAAGTTTATTATCTCACGCCGGCGCGGCCGCGTCGAAGCGGTATAGCCATTTGTATGTCACGAAGTTTGAAAAAAGGTCCATACGTAGACCTGAAACTGATGGAAAAGGTCAAGAAGGCGCAGGCCACGAAGGATAAAAAGGCGATCAAGACCTGGGCCCGTGCCAGCACCATTGCCCCGGAAATGGTCGGTCTCACGTTTTTGGTGCATAATGGAAAAGATTTTTTGAACGTATACGTTGACGAAAACATGGTCGGCCATAAGCTGGGTGAATTTTCACCAA
>CAYHTX010000148.1:0-2896 GCA_964359615.1 uncultured Gammaproteobacteria bacterium
CATTCCTTCCATTATCTTTCGATAACAGCCATGGTGCTCGGCTTTTCCGAGCGTGATGAAGCTTTGTCCGCCTTGGGCGGACGCCGTTCTGCTTCGACGGCGGTCATGTCACCTCGCGGAGTGACCAGTTTCCGCGAGTCTTGTTCTAGCCTCCGACGCGCGCGAGGATCGGTCCCTCGGGAATGAGGGTGCGTAGCTCCTCGCGCGTTACCAGTCCACCAAACCACCGCTTGGCGATCGGACCACGGACGATCGTCGGGCTCGCGGTCTCGCCCGGCCAGAAGCCGAGGACATCGAGACCGCCCGCGTTCGCACCCGGGACAGTAGTCGCCCGCTCATAGTCGAACGCCGTGAAGCGCGCGACCATGGTGACGAACGCCGTGGTCTGCAGGAGCTCGGGAATCGCCGAACGCGGCGTCACTAGCGGATACCCGTCATCGCTCGCCGTCTCGACGTTGTAACGCGGGACGAGGATGACGAACGGCCAGACGTCGAACCCCGAGACGTCGACCACATTGACTGTGGCCGAAATCTGGGCACGGAAGTAGGCCTTGTTATTGTCCATCTCGCCGACTGGCGGCGAGATCAGCCGCCAGTCCACCTGAAGCAATGTCTCGATCACGGCGGGTTGGTCGAGCCGCCACCACCCGCCGTCCCCATTCGCCGCGCCCATCGCTCGGAGCTTGAGCTGTCGGATCATGGCTCCGACCAACTCACTCGATCGAATCGCGCGTTGAATGGGTGATTCATGACTGGTCATCTATTCCTCCTCTACACTCTCCCGGCGACCAAACCGGGGAGCGTCGTTGTTTGTTGTTTGAATGGGATGGATATGGCTGTCGCTTCCCCAGATAAAAAACGACAACCATACCCATCATGGTTTCAAACGAAAAAGGATAGCACAACGTGACATCCCTGTCAAGGGAAATGGGCTATTTTAGCTAAAACAAGACAAATCAAAAATGGCCAGCTGGCCGCTCGCCATTTTTGACCAATTTTTTATGGGCCACGAAAATTTTTATGCGCAACTGAAGCTGAACGCGAGACTTGAGGTAGAAACTCGGGGGATTAATAATCTCTCAGCCTGCTCACCACCTCCATCGCCTGGATCTTCTCGAGGGCCTTGGCCTCGATCTGGCGGATGCGCTCGCGGGTGACATTAAACTCTTTCCCGACTTCTTCGAGGGTGTGTGTGACACCGTCCGAGAGTCCGAAGCGCATCTCGAGAATCTTCTGCTCGCGCGGACTCAAGTCTTTAATGGCGAGCGCGATATAATCGCGGAGTAGCTGTACGCCCGCGGCATGCGACGGACTCACGTTCTTCACATCTTCGATAAAGTCCCCGAGCTGTGAATCATCATCGTCGTCGCCGACCGAGGTCTCGAGTGAAATCGTGTCCTGAGAAATTTTAATAATGTGCTTGATCTTGTCCACTTCTTCGCCCATTTCCGCGGCCAGTTCTTCCGGCGTCGGATCGCGGCCGAGATCCTGGAGGAGCCGCCGCTGCACCTGCTGAAACCGATTGATCGTCTCGACCATGTGCACCGGAATACGGATGGTGCGCGACTGGTCGGCGAGCGCGCGCGTAATCGCCTGCCGGATCCACCAGGTGGCATAGGTCGAAAATTTGTAGCCCTTGCGATAATCAAATTTTTTGACCGCGCGAAAGAGCCCGATATTCCCCTCCTGGATAAGATCAAGAAGCGACAATTGTTTCCCGACAAATTTTTTCGCAATCGACACCACGAGTCGGAGGTTCGCCTCGATCATCTTCCGCTCCGCCTCCTTATCGCCGCGCTCTTTGCGTTTCGCGAGTGAGACCTCCTCTTCAGCATTGAGGAGATGAATCTTCCCGATCTCGCGCAGGTACATCTGAATCGAGTCCTGGGAAATGCTGCCGAGATCAAACTCGCCCTCCATGTCCGGCTGCTCGCCCTGGATCTGCGAGAGAATGGCTTTTTTCTGCGCCTGCCCGCCGAGGAGCCCGGTCGGCGCCTCGACACAGGAGATGCCGTTTCGATCGATGACATCGAGAAACCCTTCATACGCCGGCAAGTATTGTTCCGGGTACGCAAAAACCTGAAGCACTTCGTTTTCAGTCACAAAGCCGCGGCTGCGGCCTTTTTTGACGAGGTTCATGACCTCGGCCTCGGTCGGCTCCACTGCCGGCGGCATGGGCGGCGGTGGCGGTGGGGGTGAATTCTTTTTTGTCTCCTTTGGACTTTTTTCTTCTCGCTTTGGTGCCCGCTTTGGTAAAAATGTTCGGGCTGGTCTCTGGCGTCCGCCGAGGGCGGATCGCTTAGTCTTGTGAGCAGTCTTCTGGACTGCATGTCGTTTGGCAGTGGTTCGAGCACTCTCTCGCTTCCCTACCGAGCGTTTTGTTGTGGCTTTTCCCGACATGAAAAAAATATTTGCTTACCCGCCTGGCGCGGATTAAATATTTTGAAATTCTTGCAGGAGCACGCGAAGCCGTGCCTCGTCCTTTTCACGTTCAGCGTTCTCAATCGCGCGTTGTAATTCTTTCCTCCGCTGTTTTTTCCACTCTTCCCGAATTTGTCTCATGAGCATCTCCACCTCTGCTGTTGCTTCTTTCTCCGTAAAATCAGAAAACTCCAAATCACCTTTCATGAGAAGGATATCGAGGCTCTGTTCTCCACCCGTCGAAGTAACAGCATGACGGAGATCGGCTAACTGAATAGGAGTGGAGTTAGTATAACCCTCTTTTATGGCTTTGTAAAGATGAAAATGGGGCGAGGTGGATAACTCGTTCGGGATACTATCTGCGAACGCCGGGAACGCCTCGGGAAAGCGCAAGCTGAGGACGACGAATCGCACGAACATGAGTTCGAGGCGGGTCGTAGCGGATGCTCGCTCCGCCGCGGGCGCTTCTAATTGT
>CAYHTX010000149.1:0-2832 GCA_964359615.1 uncultured Gammaproteobacteria bacterium
CTAACTCCCCCCTATCACCGCCACAGCGGGATCCCGCAAAGGCGGGACCAGGGGGGAGAAGGGATGGTATCCCCCGCAGGGGGAGAAGGGGTGAAGTTGCCGTGGTCAGGCACGTTTCACCACATCGGGTTCCGCATCTTACGGAAATACGCGCCGCTTATTGGGTATAAAAATAATTTTACGATTCTTGATAGCGAAGACAGTGTGGATCTCATGAAGCTGTGCCTCAAACAGGAGGGGATTGATCGGAAAGAGCGGCGGTTTCCGTCAGCGAGTGTGATGCACAATATTATGAGTTATGCGCGCAATGCCGAGACGACTATCGAAGACGTATTGGACCTGAAACATCCGAAGTGGCTCGAGATCGCTGACGTGATTGGCCGCATCGCCGATGAATATGCCCGGCGCAAACGCGAAGCGAATGCGATGGACTTTGATGATCTTCTTGTCAATACCTACCTACTCCTCCTCAAAGAACAATCGGTCAGAAAAAAATACAGCGAGCAATTTCGCTATGTGCTCGTTGACGAATATCAAGATACGAATAAAATTCAGGCATCACTGATTCGTCTTTTTGCCTCACATCATAAAAATGTTCTTGTCGTCGGCGATGATGCACAGAGTATTTATTCCTTCCGGGCGGCGGATATTCAAAATATCTTATCGTTTGAGGATGAGTACCCGGGCGCGAAGATTTTTCGTCTCGAGACGAATTATCGCTCGACGCCGGATATTTTGGATGTCGCGAATGACGTGATTGCGAATAATAAGGCGCAGTACCGAAAAGAATTAAAAAGCGTCCGTGAAGCGTTTACAAAACCTGAGGCACATGCCTTTGCCGATCAAAATGAAGAAGCGGTGTTTATCGCGGAGCGGATTCTCGAGCTGCGTGACGAGGGTGTTCCTTTGAATCATATAGCGGCGTTGTTTCGGGCCGCGTTTCATTCGCAGGCGCTTGAGCTTGAACTGAATAAACGCGACATTCCGTACGATTACCGCGGCGGCGTGCGGTTTTTTGAGCGCGCGCATATTAAAGACGTCCTCGCTTACCTCCGGATATTCCATAATTTGGCGGACGCCATTGCCTGGAGCCGGGTGCTGAACATGCAGGTCGGGATCGGGCCAGCTGGGGCACAGAGGATAGTAGAAGAAATCAAAGTTTTGAGTGCTCACCACGAACCTCACCCTGACCCTCTCCTCGACCACACGAAGTGGGGAGATGGAGAGGGAAGCGACGCAAATTCCTCCCCCTCGCCCACACGCAGTGGGGAGATGGGGGAGGTTGGGAGGGGGTCTGGCAACGCACCAGATATTGTTCACCTAGGATCGCTCCTCTCTGCCCGCGGTCAAATGGGCTGGAATGATTTTCTTCAAATCTGGGATAAAATGTGGCGGAGCGAGATGAAGTCTCCAGTCGAGCTCATCGAAGCGGTTATCAACTCAAAATACGCCGAGTATCTCGAAAATGAATATCCGGATTATCGCGAACGGCTCCAGGATCTCGAGCAGCTCGCCAGGTTTTCCGAGCGTCAACCGGATTTGCAGCAATTTCTCGCTGAAGCGAGCCTCCAGGAAAGTTATTCGGCGCGGCAGGCACGGCGCGCGACGACGTTCGATGACAATGAGCGCGTGGTTCTCTCAACCATTCATCAGGCCAAAGGACTCGAGTGGGAAGCGGTCTTCATCATGAATCTCGCGGCCGGACAGTTTCCGAACGACCGGGCTTTGAGCGAGCGGCAGGGGATCGAAGAAGAGCGGCGGCTGTTTTATGTCGCGGTTACGCGCGCGAAAAAACATTTGTATCTGACGTACCCGCTCGTCGGCAGTTTTGAGAGTCTTCTCTCCGGCCCGAGTTTGTTTCTCGAGGAAATCAGCCGCGATCTCCTCGAAGAAATTTCTTTGCAAGGCGATACGGCGTTCACTGATCAGAGTGACGCCGTGGATGGCATTACCTATGTCCGAGAAGATGAGCCGTTTCATGATTCTTCATTTGGCCAGAAAAAGAGAAAAGGGTTTTTGCGGGAGATTGATGAATTGTAGTTAAATTTTGTGTCTTAAATCTCGAGGAATTCTTTTTTCTCGCTCGCAATCCGCCCTGGGCGGACCGCCTGCTGCGGCAGTCGGACATGACCGGTCGGCGGCCTGCAGCCTTACACCTCCGCAACGGCCACCTCCCTCGCTCAAACAGTGCTCGCAGCGAAAAAAGAATATCCTCTGCGATTTTTCTAGACACAAAATTTCGGTAATGGCTCTCTCTTGACTTCTTCCAATCTTATCGGTATACTGAGCCACAAAATACTTATCTCATCTATAATATGCGCTTTGATGGTATTTTTGAAAAAACAATCGTCATCATTAAACCTGATGGGGTTCAGCGTGGGTTAGTCGGCGAGGTCGTGAAACGGCTGGAAATGAAAGGCATGAAAATCGTCGGCCTGAGGATGATGTACCTCGATGAGAAGAAACTGCGCGAGCACTATGCGCATCATGTCGAGAAGCCGTTTTATCCTGGTCTCGAGAAGTTCATGCGATCGAGTCCGGTCGTCGTCATCTGCGCGGAAGGCAAAGGCGCGGTGGCGGCTGTTCGCCTCATCGCCGGGGTGACCCACGCCGGGAAGGCCGATGGCGGTACGATCCGGGGGGACCTTGCCATGGGCATGTGCAATGTCGTCCACTGCTCAGATTCGGTGGAGACGGCAGAGACTGAAGTGAAGCGATTTTTCGATGAAAAGGAAGTTTTTGACTACGATAAGACCGAGTATCTTCATGTGTTTATGGAAGATGAGAGAGCGTAGGTGGCATGTGGATAACCACCCACTTGACGCTCTGAAA
>CAYHTX010000150.1:0-2794 GCA_964359615.1 uncultured Gammaproteobacteria bacterium
GGGGATACATTTATTGATCTCAGTGACCCCGGTTGCGAAAACGAGGAAGACACGAGCGAATACACGCCGCCAGATGAGGACATTTTGCCGCTGTCGCCATCGGTTTCGTTTCTTTTGGCTGAGCGGACTATTCCGGCAGAACTTATTGGCGGTGTGCTCTATAGTCTCGCTGGTGACCAGATGACGGCAGTCATCCCGGCATCGTCATTTCCGACCGGTACGACGCGAGCGGAGCTGATTCTCGCCGACGACCGCTATGCCTTTTCCTTAAACTCGGCGCAAACCGAATATACCGCCGATGTCGTGATGCCGTCACCCGGGCGATATGATGCCTTTGTTGAATTTTTTGCAGAGACAACACTCTCGGAAACTATGCAATTTTTGGTTGAGGGCATCCCCTATGGAATGGTTGAAAGTGGAGACGGTGACGTGACTGGCGCGGTCGCTACGCTCTTTGAAGATGACGGCGGCCTTTGGCCAGCTGATACTTTTCGCCAAATAAACCCTCAGACGATTGATGGATCACATGAATTTGGTTTTGTTGTCCCTAATGGCACGTACCGTTTAGAGGTGACACACCCCGGATTTCGAGCTGAGGAGATGACTATCAGCGCGGATCGGTATGTGGTCGCGCCAAATGTCACGCTCGTCCGAGGATTTGATAATCCGCTGTTCGAGGCGCTCGATGAACTCCTGGGCGGCGCCCTCGGCGCTGCCGCCGCTGGCGCGAGCGATCTACTTGCAGACATCCTGAATGCGCTCCGGGATATATTTTTCGGTCAGAGCGGGGAAGAAATCATCGCCCTTCTCGAGCGTCTCCTTGATGGCGGCGCGGCGCTCCTCGGCCGGGCACTCGGGCGCACCCTCGAAGCGGCGGTCGCACTCGCTGCGACTGCGGCCGCGCTCGCGAATGACCCGCAGGTCGAAGCATTGGCCGAACGCGTGGTGGCGCCGGGCGCGACTGCGGCCGCGCTCGTCATCGTCGCGCCGTCGCTCGCAAGCGTGGCCGTGCCACTCATGCGCTACCTCTTCCTCCAGCCGCTTCTTTTCCTCGGCAGAAAAAAACGCAAAGAGTGGGGAGTCGTATATAACAGCCTCACCAAACTGCCGATCGATCTTGCGCTGGTGCGTCTCATTGATACAAAAATGAATCGCGTGGTGCAGTCGCGCGTCACGGATTTTCAAGGCCGCTATATCTTTTTCGCGCCGGTGGGCGAGTACCGGATCGAAGCCGTGAAAGAACAGTTTATTTTTCCATCAGGGATTCTCTCTGGCGTCAAAAGCGACGGGCGGATGGTGGATATTTATCACGGCGAACCGGTGCCGGTCGAAGAAGAAGGCAAGCCGGTGACGCCGAATGTGCCGCTTGATCCGAGCGGCGCCGAGAAAACGCCGCAGCGGATCGTGTGGGAAGGACATCTGCGTGTTTTTCAGCACGCTGTGTCCCTCCTCGGTCTTCTGCTTACTGTCGCGTCACTTATCATCACGCCCACGCTCCTCATCGGCTTTTATCTCCTTGTCCATATCTCGCTCTACGCCACATTCACCAAGGTCGTGAAGCCAAAAAAGCCGAAACAGTGGGGAACAGTGAGCGACGCGGCGACGAAAACACCGGTCGGAAAAGCCGTGGTCCGGCTCTTCGCGAGCGACGGCAATCGCCTGGTTGGGACGCAAATCACGGGAGCCAATGGCCGCTATGCCTTTTTGGTTGGACCGAACGCCTACCATGTGGTGATCGAACATCCGGCATATGCGGCGCAGAAAAGCAGCCAGTTTGACACCCGTGGCAGGGAGAAGGGTTTCATTAGTCAAGATTTTGTTTTGGAGAAAAGTGGACCGGAAGGCGCGCCAGCCGCTGTGAGCGTGGATCATGCTGAGTCAAAGATCAACGAAACCGAGAGATCACCATATGATGTCGAGAAGAAATAGCCACTCGTTATATTTTTGGTTCGCCGGGGTTTTCCTCGCCTTGGTTTTTTGTCTATTTCCAAAACCATCTGACGCTGCCTCTCCCCCGGCTGTCATCTCGTACCAGGGTAAACTCCTCGTCAGCGGCGCTTCGGCTACCACATCATATAACATGGCTTTTTTCATCTATGATAATCTCACTGCCGGGTCACTCCTTTATACTGCGTCGGGTACGCTTTCAAGCACCTCGACGATTAGTGTCACGCCAACCCGGGGCATCTTTAGCGTTGACCTCGGGGGCGATGGGACGAATACACTCACTACCTCAACCTTTGCGAACACCTCGACGCTCTACCTCGAGGTCTGGATTTCTGGTACAAAACTCACTCCGCGCCGACAATTGACTGCGACGACGTTTGCTCTCAATTCGCAGTTTCTCATGGGTATTCCAGCGGCGCTATCTGCGACATCGTCCTATATTCCGTATTCAGACGAAGATGGTGATCTTACCTTTACCGGTACCCCGCAATCGGCGAGTGTCTCTGGGGGGGTCGTGTATGTTAATCCCACCTCTGAATCACCACAACGGATGGTTTTTGGCATGGCCGTTGCTGGTTCGTCTGTTTTCGAGATTGTTGTTGGCGGCGGCAGCGTGTACAGCGATGTGTTCGACGGTAGCGTGACGGCTGGCGGTGCGTTTGTGACGACATCGCCGACGGCGGCGTATCCGGTGACGCATCTTATTGCAACCAATACGCTTACGATCGCGACGACCACTGTCGCGAGTTCGACAAGTAATTTCCAGGCGTACGGCGGCGCGCAGTTCGCGTGCGGGACATTCAATTTTCGGAATGGCCTCGCGCAAATTGATGGGAAAATCCGGCGG
>CAYHTX010000151.1:0-2759 GCA_964359615.1 uncultured Gammaproteobacteria bacterium
GCATCAGATCTCAACGATCTCTATAGGCGAGTCATCAACCGAAACAACCGTCTCAAGAGACTTCTCGCCATCGGAGCTCCTGAAGTTATCTCACGAAATGAGAAACGTATGCTTCAGGAAGCCGTCGATACGCTCCTCAACAACAATGTCCGCAGTGGTCGATCGGTCTTCAACGCCGGCGACAAACGAAAACTGCGCTCACTCTCTGACATGCTCAAGGGTAAGCAGGGTCGTTTCCGCCAGAACCTTCTCGGTAAACGTGTCGACTACTCTGGTCGTTCGGTCATCGTGGTTGGTCCAAAACTCAAACTCCACCAGTGTGGTCTTCCAAAACTCATGGCGCTCGAACTCTTCCGACCATTTGTGATTGGAAAGCTGATTCGCGATGGACACGCACACAACATCAAGAACGCAGAAAAACTGATTCAGAGCGGCAAAAAAGAGGTCTGGGATATTCTTGAAGACGTCACGCGTAATCAGTGTGTGCTCCTCAATCGTGCTCCAACGCTTCACCGTCTCGGTATTCAGGCATTTCAGCCGGTACTCGTGGAAGGTAAAGCGATTCAGATTCACCCACTCGTCTGCGCAGCCTTCAACGCCGACTTCGATGGTGACCAGATGGCCGTCCACGTTCCTCTCTCCGGACAGGCGCAGCAGGAAGCCCGCGAGCTCATGCTCTCGTCACGAAACCTCCTGAAGCCGTCAGCCGGCCACCCAATTATCGCGCCCACGCAGGACATGGTCCTCGGCTGCTACTACCTCACCAAGCTCACCGCAGGAAAACAGGGCGAAGGTATGCTGTTTGGATCGACCGAAGAGGCCGTCCTCGCTTACCAGTCAGGCATCGTCCATATTCAAGCTCCCGTCAAGGCACGTCTCAAAGACGGCCGCATCGTCGACACAACAACCGGACGACTCGTCTTTAATGCCTTCATCCCAAAACAACTCGGCTACATCAACGAAACCATCGACAAGAAACGTCTGGAAAACATTATTGCAGACACCTTTGAACAGTGCGGCACCGACATTACGGCGATCACCGCGGATTCTCTCAAACGTATCGGCTTCCAGTTTGCCACGAGCTCGGGTCTGTCGATCGGTGCCGCGGATATGATTGTTCCAGAAGAAAAAGGAGAGATTGTTGAGAAATCCAGTGAAGTCGTTCACCAGATCAATCTGCAGTACGCGCAGGGTCTCGTCACCGACGAAGAGCGCTACCTCCACACCATCAAAGTTTGGTCTCAGACGAAATCCGAGATTGCCAACTCCATGATCAAGGCCTTCGACGACGAAAACCACCTCCACTACATGATCAACTCTGGCGCCCGTGGTAACTGGGGTCAGGTGACGCAGCTCTGTGGTATGAAGGGTCTCGTTGCCAATCCGGCCGGTAAGACCATCGAGCTTCCGATTAAATCAAATCTCAAAGAAGGATTTACGATTCTCGAGTACTTCATCGCGACACACGGTGGACGTAAGGGTAAGTCTGATACCGCGCTCAAAACCGCTGAGGCCGGTTACCTCACGAGACGTCTCGTCGACGCCGTCCAAGATGTCGTCATTCGTGAGTATGACTGTGGATCCGAGATGATTCATCAGGTAACTCGTGAAGAAAGTATCGCCATCGGTGAAGAGTTCGAAAACCGAATTTATGGTCGTGTACTCGCGCTCCCAGTCATCGCACCAAAATCCGGTGAAGTGATCGCCGAAAAAGACACCGAAATCGACAACGCCATCATCAAGCGCATTCGAAAGGAAAATGTCGAAGAAGTAGGAGTTCGTTCCGTGCTTACCTGTACGACGGAAGGTGGTATCTGCGTGAAGTGTTACGGAAAGGATCTCGGAACCAACCAGACCGTTGAGATCGGAACGGCCGTCGGTATTATCGCCGCTCAATCTATCGGTGAACCTGGTACTCAGCTCACGATGCGTACCTTCCACATGGGTGGTGTCGCGGAAGGAAAAGATATTACTCAGGGCCTCACTCGTGTTGAAGAACTCTTCGAGGCTCGAACACCAAAGTCGCCAGCGATCTTCGCTGAGTTCGATGGAAAAATTACCTACGATAAAAAAGGTCAACAGATTGAAATTGTCTTGATTAATGACAAACCAGTCGAGAAAAACTTCCTGATTCCTGCGGAAATGCAGATCACGGTAAAGGTCGGTCAGAAATTAAAAGACGGAGAAATTCTCGCACAGAATCCAGACAACAAGGCATCACTCAAGGTTGATAGTGCCGGAGTCGTCCACGCGATTGATGAAGAAAAAATCACCGTCATGACGGAAGGCACGAGCGAAAAGCGATACAAGCTTCCACCGGGCCGAACCATCAAAGTAAAGGACGGTCAAACCGTGAAAAAAGGTGAAGCCATGACCGTGGGTCACTTCAATCTCCGCGAGCTCATGCGTCTCACGGATATTTATACCGTCTCGAAGTATATCATGACCGAAGTGCAGAACATCTACGCCTCACAAGGTCAGACGATCAACGACAAACACATCGAGATCATCGCCCGACAAATGCTTTCGAAGGTTCGAATCATCGAGGCCGGCGACACTGACTTCCTCCCAGGTGAAATTTCAGACATCATCACCTACTCAATCAAAAATGCTACCGCGAAAGAAGCAAGCAAAAAACCGGCACGTGCCGAACGTCTCCTCCTCGGTCTTACGCGAATCTCTCTCTGCACCGACAGCTGGCTCTCCGCTGCATCGTACCAGGAAACCATCCGTGTACTCGTCGAAGCCTCGCCCCCCAA
>CAYHTX010000152.1:0-2729 GCA_964359615.1 uncultured Gammaproteobacteria bacterium
ATAAACATCGCTCACCGGTTGATTGACGTATTTTTCCTTCACTCGATCCCACACTTGCCAAAACTGATCAAATTCGACCGAATCGCGCCCGGCCGATGCATACAGATTATTTACCGTAGTGATCGTGCTCGTCGAACCCACAGACGGAGACATACTGCCAACTGAAACACGCCCGAGCACAACTCCGAGAGCTAAAAAACAGATCGCGAGGATGAGTCGCCTCCGACCAGGCTCTTGTCCAGAACTCGACTGATAGGTATTCATAGGTTCTCAGTTTCCATGGAAATATCTGCCCCGACGGCGCGAAGACGTTCGATCACGGACTCGTAGCCGCGCTCGATTGGGTAGGCGTGGCGCAGAGTGGACGCGCCCTCGGCCGCGAGCATAGCGATGAGAATCGCCATGCCCGGACGAAGGGCCGGCGGGCAGTTGAGGTCGCTCCCGTGGAGCGCTGTCGGGCCTTCGATCAGCGCGCGATGCGGATCGAGGAGGAGCACGTTCGCACCGAGTTTTTTGAGCTCAATATAATAGAGCGCGCGATTTTCATAGACCCAATCATGCACGAGTGTCGCGCCCGTAGCCTGGGTCAAGATGGGCACGAAGAGCGGGACATTATCAATATTAAGTCCCGGGTACGGCCGGCCATGCAGTTTATCAGGGAGGGCTGTAAGTGTCGAGGGGATGAGGCGAACATCCACGAGAGAAAAGAATCCGCTCGCCGATCGGCGCCTGTTCTCGAGCGCGTACGTCTGCCCCATGAGGGCCAGAAGTTCGAGCTCGAGCGCGAGAAATTCATAGGCACAGTTTCGGATGACAAGCGGCGAGTGTGTGGTAATGCCAAGCGAAATCCAGGCCATGGCATCTACCGGGTCAGGGAGAATATGGTAGCCCTCGACATCATGCAGAGCAGCCACACCAGTCACAGCGAGAGTCGTCGTACCGATTCCCTCGATCTCGACTCCGGCCGCGCGTAAAAAAAAGCACAGATCCTGCACCATGTAATTGGCTGAGGCGAAACGAATCGTCGTCACGCCCGGAGCCAGAGCTGCGGCCATAATCGCATTTTCCGTCGCGGTGTCGCCGGATTCGTACATGACGATGTCACTCGCCCGGAGATCTGAGACGCGGACATCGTAGCCATCGCCCCGCTCACGAACTCCGATTCCGAGCTTGCCGAGCGCATGGATGTGCGGGCGAATGGTGCGTTCTCCGAGATGGCAGCCGTCTATTTCTCCCAGGTAGAAATCGCGCTCGCGCGCTGCGAGGGCACCGAAGAGGAGGAGTGAGACGCGCGTGAGTCCGTACCCGGGCTGTCCAAGCGGCTCGAGATTGAGCGCCGGCGAGGTGTCGAGAGACAGCGTCCGCTCATCCTGCCACTCGACCGAAACGCCCAAGTCCCGAAACATCGTGAGCACCCGCTCGACTTCTTCCACGCGAGACATGCCATGAAGCCTGACCCGACCCTTCACCAGGAGCGCTCCGAAGAGGATCGCAATCGGCGCATTCTTTCCGGCGCCGACGGTGATCTCGCCCGAAAGCGAACGCCTGCCGCCAATATGAAATGTGACACCCGACATAGTATCCGAAACAGAGCCCGTATTTGGCTTCATACTCCCCATAGTATATACTATTTGTCTCAGATCTTCAAGTGGCGGATGCGGCCAGAACCCGTAAAAATTTCTATGATAAAGACAGAGTGGACGGTTCTCACGCGTCCGGTCCGGCGCATGATTATGATGCTCCTCATCGCGGCATTCTTCGTCATCGCTCCGGTCGTGATCGGCTATACGATCGGGTATCGCTATAATTGGGAAAAAAAACGGATCGAGCAAACCGGCGTGATCAGTATCGATGTCGAGCCGAGAGACGCGACGATCGTTGTCGGCGGCATCGAAATCCTGGACCGGCCGCCGCTCCGGCTCGCGAACCGAGCGCCAGGAAGTTATTTCGTCGAAATTCGGAAACCAGGGTACCACGCCTGGAAAAAAGAACTCTCGGTCGTGAGTAAACGCACCGCGTTCATTAAAGACGTAACCCTGCTGAAACGGTCATTGCCGACGCGCGTACTGTCGCTCGCCGAACGACCTGTGACCGAGTTCCGCGCGTCGTCCGATGGACGGTACCTCCTCCTTACCGAGGAGGACGCGGGCGGACTCACCATATCGCTCTTCGCCACTGAGACCGAGGAGACGACTGCGCTCGCGATGATCACGGAGAGTCGCACGGCCTCGATCGAATGGTCCCCGTACGACAATTCCTTTTTCATTCGAGAAACTGATGAGCGGAGTAGTACGCTGCATCTCTTTTCAGCGGAGGACGTGTCGAACCGCGCCAGCTACCAGTTTTCCGCGGAAAACGGCGGACTGCCTCGTTGGCTCGAAGGACGGACTCTCCCGTCACTCGCAGTCGAAGAACGCCATCATCTGTTTGAACTCACTACTGAACGCAAAACTTTTTTCGCGGATATTCCGACGGATACCGTCTGGTATGTGGATGCAGAGCGTTCCCTCTGGCTCTACCGGCCACACGGCCGCGTGGTCCTCACCCCCGATCGCGATCAGGCATTCTCGTACCAGGGCGAGTACCCGATCACGTCATTTCTCCATATCAACGCGAACCGAATCATTGCCCGAACCGAACAGGGCATCATCATCATCTCACTCCGAGGCGATGCGGAAAAAGCGTATCTTACCCTGCCGACGTCAGACATTGGCTACCATGCAGGGACG
>CAYHTX010000153.1:0-2725 GCA_964359615.1 uncultured Gammaproteobacteria bacterium
TCTCGGCAGATGGTGGAGCGCCTGGACAAAAGCGCGCGCGACATCAGTCACATAGACAAAATCACGTTTTTGTCTGCCGTCGGTCAAGGCAATACTTTTCGACTTAGTCTGCAATTTCTTGCCCAGCATACCTAAAAATTTTTCCGGCCGGTCATTCGGTCCGTACATTTGTTCGATCCGGAAATTCAAAAATTTGAGCCCCGGCGCGCATTCCCCGAGACTTTTTCCAAGCGACAGAAAATTTTTCTTGCACACCGTATAGAGCTGCTCACCCAATTTTAGGCCCAGCTCTTCGTGAAAGAACGTATCGGCATTGAGGAAGGCCGGCACGCCGTAGTGATACCCGAGCCGGAGCAGCTGGGTCGGGAGCACCACATTCGCTTCCAACATGTCAGCCACTGATTCTCTTTCGCGGCCATACGCTGTCGCCGCATGGATGATGGCAAAAATCTGGTTTGCCTCAAAACACGCTTCAATTCCATCTTCAATATTAATGAGATGCAAGTTGGGTTCTGCGAGGTGCGCCTCGATCCGCTCCAGCGCCGACGACGTGCGCTTGAGGAGGATGACAGGGTACCCCTGAGACAAAAGAAGCGCCACGATATGAGAGCCGAGAAATCCCGTGCCGCCGGTCAATAAAATTGTTTTTCCGCGGTTGCGTTTCATAGCTTCACGAATTTATATTTGACCAGTTTCCGGAAAAAATGCCAACAATCGCTGACGCGCACATTTGAGCGGCCGAACTTCCGCGGATAAAAAATAATCGGGAGCTCCTTCATCTCGCCCGGCGTCATGCGACGGCTCGCCTTAATCATGATCTCGGCGTCGATAAACCAGTCTGTGGATCGAAACGGCATAAGACCCTGAAGAAAACCGGCGCGGAATAATTTCGGGCCGGAATTGATATCAATCGTATAAAATCCATAAAGGAGACGGAACAGCCACTGATAGAGCCGGCTCACGACGAGGCGCTGCCGTCCGTCGAAGCGCTTGGCCCGATACGTCTTTACCAGGTTGAGCTCTGGATTCGTCTCGAGGAGGCGCACGAGCTCGCCCACAATCTCCGGATCAAATTGATTGTCCCCCCACATGTAGCCGACGACGTCGCCGCGGAGCGCTTTGAGGCCCTCGGCCACGCCGTAGCCATATCCTCGATTAACCGGAATCGCGAGATGCCGAACCTGCGGATATTTTTTTTCAAGCTCCGCGATGACACCGGGCGTTTCATCTTTCGAGCCATTATTAATAATGAGAATCGTCCCCGAGATATTCGTCATGGATGAGAACGCCTGGATCACACCCGACACGACAGCCGGCAGGCTCTTCGCTTCATTATAGGACAAAATACCGATATCCACTCGCAGCATACGCTAGAGATAGGAAAAAAAATTTCTGCATGACCGCACCGGAGAAAGGGGCGCGGTGCTGGCTGATGGCTCTACCCCAAACACCTCCGGCGCCGACTCTCGAATCTTTTTCCCGATAAAAAAATACGTCAAACGCCGTTTTTTCTGCCGATTCCCGCCTGAACTGTAGACTGGCTCGTCATTTGGTGAGCGCGTGAGATGGCTCACATGCCAAAATTTTTCTTTGAGAAATCCAACCCGATCGCCCTCGAAGACTCTCCTGCCATCTCCGTCCACAATCGCATCATGATTGTACGACCCTTCCCAGTGGAGTCCGGGGGTCCGGCGAAAAAACCGCGGCGTGGCATGCATTTTTTTGCCCCGAATCATGTATGCCCCGCGCCATGAGGCATGATACAGGTCGCCGACACAGAGATAAAACGGCGCGATAAGACAATCCGCCCGATCATTCCCCATGAGACGGACGGCCTCGCCAAGACCACGCTCGGTCCAGACCTCATCGCCGTCGAGAATCATAAACCACTCCGTCGTCGTCCGCCCAATCATTTCCTGACGCAGTTTCGTATGCCGCTCCGGGTCGGCTTCGCCTTTTTTTTCAAAAAGAATTTTTCCTGGAAATTCACGGCTCAGTTCTTCAACTTTTTTGACTGTCCCGTCAGTTGAGCCAGTGTCAAAGACAATGAGTTTATTGACGTGCCGGACGACAGAATGGATGGCGTATCTCACAAAGTATTCTTCGTTCCGGATGAGACAATGAGCGGTGAACAACATACCTACACAACTTTCAATTCCTTATATTTGAGAATCCATACTGAACAGGCGATATTATACAGAAGGGCCGCGGCAATGCCAAGCGCGAAGGTATAGGCCGCGCCCATGACCCCGAAGCGCGGGATGAGGATGAGATTGCCAAAAAAATTGACAAATAGTTGAATGACGCCGGACACAGCTGCCACGGACGTCTTATTAAACGCCATGATAATGAGCGAAAAAGGAATGACAAAAAAATTACAGGCGAAACTGAATGCCAAGACGACATAGATCGGCATCGCCGGATCATAGGTCGAGCCAAACAGGAAGTGAATGAGGTATTGCGACGGCCAGACAAGCGCGAGGAAAAGAAGCGTCATGGGAAGGATCCAGCGGAGCGACTTTGTAATGAGCCGTGTGAGTTCCACCTTCGTGCGAAGCGCGTTAACTTTCGGCGTCAATACTGAACTAATTGATTGCGCAATAATCGGAAAAAATTGGATGAGCTGATACGCCACCCCGTAGAGCGCGACGTCTCGAAGCCCGAGAAAATGACTGATCATGGCCTGATCAATCCGGCTCGAGAGAATGGAAAGAATGGACCAGAG
>CAYHTX010000154.1:0-952 GCA_964359615.1 uncultured Gammaproteobacteria bacterium
CGCCGCCTTAGCTCAGTGGTAGAGCAACTGTTTTGTAAACAGTAGGTCCTGGGTTGAAATCCCTGAGGCGGCTCAAGGGTCTTTACAAGTGAAAGAAAGTATTTACTGCGCCATTCGCCTGTGATATACTTTGTTTGTATGGCCGCAATATCGACGCGTCAACTTCACAAACTCAGGAGAAGGTATTATGGCGATGGTTGGAGTATGCGGGAGATCGCCGAGGCATACGGTGTTTCAGTTGGTGCGGTGTATTATTTCATGCGAAAAAATAAGCTCCAGCGCAGGTTGCGTCACGAAAGCAATACTTTACAATTCTTGAGACGTGAGGCATCGTATATACTACCAACGCGCTTGACTTCCCAACAAGAAGAATTGCGGTTAATAGCAGTATCGCTCTACTGGTCAGAGGGATCAAAGCGAGGAAAGATTGTTGATTTTGCGAACAGTGACGTGCAAATGTGCATACTTTTCATGAGATTTCTGCGGGAGGTTTGCCAAATCAATGAGAAAAAGTTACGCGGTTTTATTTATTGTCATGAAGGCCAAAATACCAAAAAACTTATTCAATTTTGGAGTCAAGTACTTTCTATACCGATTCGGCAGTTTACAAAACCATATATTCGTTCAGTGAAAGTTACAGACGCTCATCGCAGAGAACATCGAATGGCGTATGGGCTTGTACATATTCGATATGGGGATCTAAAATTATTAAGACAAATTATTCAATGGATCCATGAACTAATAATACAACAATGGGCAGGTACCAGAGTGGTCAAATGGGGCAGACTGTCAGATAGGCAGCCCTCGATGGAAACGTCGGGGTGAACTTTCCGGGATAACGGTAGAAGCTACGTTGAACGCAATACGCTAATACCGTGGGAACCTCGTGCATGCACGAGGGCACCGTAGAGACTAGATACCGGAATACCTACTTTCGCACTGCGAATAGGGT
>CAYHTX010000154.1:962-2723 GCA_964359615.1 uncultured Gammaproteobacteria bacterium
AACCCCGACGAAGTCGGAGTCAGGGTAAAGATATAGTCCACGCTCATGGGAAATCATGAGATAAGTGAAATCTGCTGGCTCACGCCTTCGGGGGTTCGAATCCCTCCCTGCCCACTTAAAAGGCTTCATCCGAAGCCTTTTTTCTATACCGAGAATGCGCTATAGTATTGCCGTATGAGGGAATTGTTTCGAGCTCTGAGCGTGAGCGCCGGCTGTACCGTCGCGCTGTTTTTCTTTCACCTGGCGTTCCCGAGCATGCTGAACGAGCATGTGACGGCGCCGGGCTTGTCACTCTCCCGCATTGATGAACAATACCTCACCGAAATCGTCGAGTACCATAAAACGTTCCCGGTCTTTGCGGCACGGCCGTTCACGACCTGGCTCATTGATATCGTCCATGCCGTTTTTTCGCTGCCCTATGGCCAGTCGTTTATCGTCGTGAATTTTTCTCTTTTTTTCTTTTGCGGGGTCGTACTCTACTTTACGTCTCGCGCGTCCGGGCAGTCGGTAAAAGCTGCCGGCCTTTCGGTACCGCTCTTTTATTCGAGCTTCACCATCCTTTTCGCGTTCTTCGCAAGCATCTATACCTATGATGAGCCGCTTCAGTATCTCCTGATTTTTTTCTCACTGCTCTTTCTCGAAAAGCGACAAATCTGGCTCTCGCTCGCCGCTCTGACCGGAGCCGCGCTCGCCCGCGAGACGTCACTCATTCTCCTCCCGGCATTGTTTTTCTTTGTCTTGCCGTTCCAGTATAAAAAATGGAAAAAAGTTCTGCTTTGCCTGGTCCCGGTTGCGGGCTTTGTTCTCTTTGAGACGATCTTCATGACGTCGGTCGGGATTGCGCCCGAGCAAACTGAGTACCTGGCAACATCCCGCTTTCAACATTTCTTTTCCAATTTTGAGACAGTTCAATACGGCGTCGAGTCCATCGTGTCTATCGTGCTAGCCCTGGGCTTGCCGTTTTTATTTCTCCTGGTTTCCCGTATGTCTGCCGGAAAATCAGAGAACGTGAGATTCGCGCAGGCGGCGCTGCTCACTGCGGCCATCAATACGCCGATTGTGTTTGTCTCAGCCTCGGCTCGCGAGGCGCGGCTTTTTGCCTTGCCCCTCGTTTTTCTCTGGCCGTTTCTCGGAGCGTATGCGCTCCACGCGTGGCAATCAGCTCGGACGCACTGCCGGCATCTTTTTCACAGAATGGGAGCGGCGAAGCGAATCATATATCTTTTCAGTATCGCGATGGCTTTTTTCGCCGTTGTGAAAGCCGTCAACGCCTATACGCCAACTGCCAGCGGCTATTTTGATATCGGGTACCGCGTGTATCTCGCGCTCATCTTGTCTTCGGCCGCTCTGGCCGGCATTTCATTTATCCTCAGGCCGCGGGTGAAGCCGTAGTCGGGCGTTTCTTTCTGTGCTATACTACAACCATTATTTTTAACGTCATCTTTATGATGTCATCAGGCAGGTGCATGGGCCACAAGATCTGTTGGGTCCTTGTTATCATTGGCGCCCTGAATTGGGGGCTGGTCGGCGCGTTTGATTTTAACCTGGTCAGCGCCATTTTGGGCAGCGTGCCGGTGGTTGAGCGCGTGGTCTACGTACTCGTCGGGCTCGCCGGCCTCATGATGCTCGTCGGCTGCCGCTGCAAGAAATGCAAGGCGTGCTGCGAGACGGAAAAGAAAATGGGCGGCATGGGCATGGGGGGCGACATGAAGAAGATGTAAAAACAGGCTTTCGTATAATAAAGATCCCGAGTCAGTCGGG
>CAYHTX010000155.1:0-2678 GCA_964359615.1 uncultured Gammaproteobacteria bacterium
GATCCCGGACACGGACGAGGCGCTCGTGCCGGTGCGGTTGCTTTTCCATTCATTCGTAGTTTTGTCGAAGTACTCGGCATTGGTACCGCCCCCTTGCACGGTGAGAGAGACTTCGTTCGAATAGGTGCCGCAGCGGTCGCCGAGGAATTCACAGACACGAACGTAGTAGGTGCCGGTGCCTTCCTTGGGATAAATCATGGAATAATTTTTCCAGCCGACCGGCATGGCGAGCGCACTGCCGTAGGTTGGATTCGGGTTCTTCGAGAAGAGAACGCGAACGCCTCGTTCCATGCCAGCCGCGAGATTCCCGTCAATCGTCCAGGACACGTGCTGTGCTTCCGGGGCGTTCGCGGTGAGCGTAATGGCCGTGACACTCGATTCGCCGGGCGTGCTAGGGTATTTTTCGGTCGGCACAATTTTCACTTCGTTTTTCAGCTCCTTAACCGCTTTTTTGGTTTCGTCTTTTATCTCTTTGATTTCATTTTTGGTAGTTTCTTTGACTTCCTTAACTTCCTCTTTTGCTTCGTCTTTAATTTCTTTCACTTCTTCTTTCACGTCGCTCGGCGTATCACTCACAGTCTCAGCCGCGTCATCATTATCGGTGACAGCGACAGCGATCGGGTCGCTGTCAGAGACGAGCGCGATCGTGGCTTCATTTGAATACTCGCCGCATGAACCATCCGCGCGGTATTCACAGACGCGCACATGGTATGTTCCCGTCCCGTCAAAGGCGTAGAGCCACGGGATAGTCGTACCCACATCAACATAGATCGCTTTGTCGCCGTCTGCCGCCGGGTACGTCGGTTCGCCGCTCTTTGAGTAAACGACTTTGTACCCGTTTCCGCCCGTTCCTTCGGGCGCGGTCCAGGTGAGGGCATTCGTACCGGCCGCAGTAAGAACAATGTTTGTACTCGCCGTTTCGGCCCCTGTTGCCGGGGCAGTCACGTCTTCCGGTTTTGTTTCGCCGGTCGTGCTGTCGGGCGCCTCAGCGCTGTCGGTGTCAACCACCGCGAGCACGCCAAGCTGGCTCTCAAAATTTTCATCCGCTTCATCCTGCTCCTTGTTCCAAACGACGAAATCATTGCCGGCGACCTGCTCGGTTGAGATGGCCGTGACTTCGTCTACTTTCTTTGGCGCATTGACATTGGCTTCGTAATAGGCCGATCCCTCCGGGACCACAGCCTTCGTTTCATCAGACGTGAGACCTTCATCGATGACCTGCACGGCGCTGTGGTAGACTTCGACGCCCTGCGTCTCGTCGGTGTTGACGGTCATGTAGGCGGTTCCGAGCGCGCGATAAAATGTGCCTTTTACATTCACATCAAAGGCGCGAGTTTTGGATTTGACGACGCGGCTGTATACCTGGCCGTATTCATTAATGATCTGCATGTGCTCAGGGTCGAGCGCGGAAAGCGTGACTTCCGAATCATTGTTAATCCGAAGGGCGCTGCCGTCGTCGAGGTTAATGACTGCACGACCGACACCGATGACCTTCACGCCGTCACCTTCCCCGAGACTCGTGCCAGACTTAGCTTCCTGCCAGACGCCGCCGCCAGTGCGGTAGAGAACCGCGCCTTCGGTGTAGGCGAGTTCGGCTCCTAGGGTTGCCTCGGGCCGATACATAGTCGCCACGAAGGCGAGGACAATCACGCCAAGGGCGAGACCGCCGAGCGCAAAACCTTTATTTCGCATAGAGAAACGATTAAAAATAAATGAATAAATTTTGTTCACGGTTGAACGGGGTGGATCATAGTCTAGGACTTCGCGTCGGAGACGGGTGACAAATTCCGGACGGATCGCTCTCGGAAATTTTTTCAAAGAAAAATCATGAATACGTTCTCTGATTTCAGAGTCACGGCTGCGGAGCGCCGGGTCAATGTCATAGAGTTCGTGGAGAATCGCCTCAAGATCATTCGTGGTCATAGGCCGAGGGTCACGGGAATAACTTTTTTCAATTTTGCGATCGCGCGCGAATAAATTTTTTTACAGTTGGTTTCATTTTTTCCGATGGCTGCAGCAATGTCGCGGTGGGGCAGTCCCTGCCAGAGTCGGAGCATGATGACATCGCGTTCGGTCGTCGAGAGGCCAGTCATGAGTTCCCGAACTTCCCGCGCGAGGAGATCATCATCAATCGTCTTCGAGACCGGCCGATCATCGGACAGATCCCACACATCGTCAATCGGCACGGTCCGACGGTCGGTGCGATAGTGATCAATAACCGTGTTTCGGGCCAGCCGGTAGAGCCACGAACGGAAGCTGCCTTTTCGCGGGTCGTAGGAGCGGATCCGCTCCATGGCTTTCATAAAGATGCGACTGGTTATGTCCTCCGCCGTTTCCCGATGGTGCGTCTTGAAGTACACGAAACGGTATATGGCCTCAATGTAAGTATCATAGACTGCGCCAAAGGCCGCGGTGTCGCCGGTCTGGACTCTTTTAATTTGTTCTTCATCATCCATAGGATACGATCCAGTGAGAAAAAAGGTGACAGGACTTACACGTGCTTCTCATACTAGCAAAGTTACGGGTCAGCGGTCAATCACTGGACAACGCGCTTGCTTGACTTTTCTCATATTTCTGGTAGAATTTTTGTGCGCTGGAGCTTCGGTTGGGAGATCGTCTAACGGTAGGACAATGGACTCTGAATCCATTTATCCTGGTTCGAATCCAGGTCTCCCAGC
>CAYHTX010000156.1:0-2646 GCA_964359615.1 uncultured Gammaproteobacteria bacterium
GGCGTTCCGGCCCTCCAGGGTGGCGGTCGCGGGAGCCACTATGTCCGCGTCATCGTGGATGTTCCGAAACGGGTAAGCCGGAGTGCGCGGAAGTTACTTGAGGAGTTGCGAGGGGAGTTAGAGTAAATTTTTTTGTAATTATGTTCACTCTTGGTGTCTTTCCGATTATTTTCGACGATCAAAATCGAATCCTCCTGGCGCATCGTACTGATCGGGACATGTGGAATCTGCCTGGTGGTAGCGTAGAGTCTCATGAAAGTCCCTGGCAGGCGGTCGTACGAGAAGTCAAAGAGGAAATCGACGTTGCTGTCACCGTTCTTCGTTTGGTGAGTGTACACATACGAATGGAGGAGAATCATTTGTCGTTTGCGTTTGAATGTCGAATTATTTCTGGAGAAATTCAAACCAGCCCTGAGGCTGATCAAGTGAAATATTTTGCCTTATCTGCTATCCCACTCAATACCGCTCTCGGGCACGTCCTTCATATTCAAGATGCATTTAGCCCATATCTTGGACCCATTCTTTCAATTCGTGAAGGAAAAAGTTCGATTGAGTTGCAGAAGGATGGCACACTCGAATACGAAGTCAAAAAAATTCTTGAAGCCTAAGCCGCTCTGTGTGGATAAGAAATTTTTTGATTCGTTCGCTTGGCAGGGCGTCGGCGAAATGTTAGAGAGACTTATGAATGAGTCTCAGTATCAAGGACTTTGTTGACCTCGGCATCCGCTTCTTTGTTGCCGGCGCGCAGCGTGTGTCGGAGTTTCACGTTTTTGAATCTCTGCATCTCATTCCAGGCAACGACAAACAGTTTTTGGAGCGTGGGTTCCTTGACTTTCCACCGTCTCGAGAGCTGCTCGATCACCAGTTTGCTGTCCGCAACGCATTCTACCTCGGTTGCGCCGAGTACGCGAGCTTTTTTGAGTCCGGAAATGATCGCGGAATACTCGGCGTAATTATTTGTCTGCTCGCCAAGATACTCGCCGTACGCCGCGAGCATATTTCCTTTTTCATCTTTGATGACGACGCCAGTTGCCGCGGGACCAGGATTATTTCGCGAACCGCCGTCGGTGTAGATCGTGACCTTCATAGCTGGGAATCAGGAATCATGAAGTGCTTGGGAGAGTCTTGGGCGATTTCTTCAAATCCACGATCAGGAGCTGTAATTCTCGGTTGCCGTTCCATTCGTTCACGTCAATTTCAAACACGAGATCAATGGTGTCGCCAATCGCGAGTTTTTCCGCCCAGTTTTTCGGCGTGCCGCGACCGATATTCCAGCCGATGGTCTTGCGAATTTTCGGCGTCCGGTGTTTTACCATGATTCTGAGATGCTGGCCCTGGGCGCCGACCGGCTCGAGTCCGACGACGGCGACGCCGCGCGCGAGATACTTCGGTTTTTCATTGGCTTGTCCGAATGGTTTGAATTTTTCGAGGAGGTCGTAGAGATCCCAGCTCACGTCTTCGAGGGTGATTTCGGCGTCGATTGCAAGTGGTACCTCCATATCCACTCCGGCAGTTTTCTCGACATATTTTTTCGTCAGCGCTTCTTTGAAGCCCTCGAGCATGCCGTCTTTCAGCGTAAAGCCGCAGGCCATGGGGTGGCCGCCGAATTTGAGGAGAGATTCGGGAATTTCCTGAAGCGCGGCAATCATGTTAAACCCCGGCACGCTTCGGCCAGACCCGGTGATCGCGCCGTTCTCTGCCATGGCAATCGCCGGTTTTTTGTATTGCTCTTTGAGACGGCTCGCGATCAGGCCGACGATGCCGGTCGCCCAGCCTTTGCCGATCACGAAAAGAATTGGTTTTTCTTTCTGATCGCGTTCGACTTGGACGATCGCTTCCCCGACGAGCGTGTCAGTTAATTTTTGTCGATCTTGATTATTCGTGTTGAGCTCAAACGCGAGATTCGTGGCTTCGATCGGATCGTCCGCCATGAGGAGATTATACGCGACGTTCGCGTGATTCATGCGACCAGCCGCATTGATCCGCGGCGCAATTTGAAAGCCGATGGTGTCCGCTGTCAGCTCTCGTCGCGCGGACCCGTCATCATTGCGGAGTCTGGCCTCGAGGAGGAGTTTCTGGAGTCCAATGCGGCGAGTTTTATTGAGGACAATCAGGCCGTATTTCGTGAGCGTCCGCGATTCGCCGATGAGCGGAACCATGTCGGCGACAGACGCGATCGCGACCATATCGAGAAGCCATTTCTCGAACGATTCATGCCGCTCACCCGTCTCCGCCAAGGCTTCGCCGGGCAAGCCGCTCGGGAGTCTGTCTTGTGTCTCAGCATGTCTTTTGAGAATCGCCTGCGCGAGTTTAAAGGCGACACCGCCGCCGGCCAATCCTTTGTCCGGATACGTTTCACCCTCGACTTTCGGATGAATGATGGCATACGCCGGCGGCAGTATCGCTGGAATGGAATGGTGATCGGTGATGATCACGTCCATGCCCAGTTCATTTGCGAGGATGGTTTCCTCTCGATTACTCACCCCGCAATCGCAGGTGATAATGACATGTGTGCCTTGTTCTTTCAAGAGTCTTACCGTGTTCAGATTCAAGCCATAGCCGTCGGTTTCGCGATGGGGGAGAAAAACATCGTGATTGATGTCGAGGATTTTGAAAAGCGATGAGAGGATAACGGACGCCGACACG
>CAYHTX010000157.1:0-2525 GCA_964359615.1 uncultured Gammaproteobacteria bacterium
TATTCGACTACCTGCTCGCGTCGTTCAACGGATAGGACTTCAGCTTCCGGAGCTTAATATGGGGGTGCGATTCCCTCCGCGAGCACAGACTGGAAAACTCGTCCACACTTTGAAACCATGCGAATGGTTTCTTCGCTTCAATGAGCAACTTTTTGCCTGCGAGGGGGTATGCTCATGTCTTTTTCACCGCTCTCAAAAATACAATCCCCGGCGGGTGATGGCCGACAATCTCGGGCTCGGAAAATCCGGCTTCCCGCAGAAATTTCGGAATGAGTCCCTTGAAATTCCCATCGATGTATTCGACTTTTTCAAAAAATAAGGCCTTACGAAAAAAGTGACTATGACTGGCGCCGAAATCGGCGATCATGACCGTGCCGCCAAGCTTTAAGACACGATGAATTTCTTTGACGGCTTTCGCTTTGATGTCATCCGGCATGTGATGGAAGGCCAGTGAACTCACACAAATGTCAACTGACTGGTCAGGCAGCGGTAACGATTCAGCAAAGGCGTGGATCAGTTCGACATCGCATCCGGATTTTTTGAGTCGGCGCTCGGCAATCGCGAGCGCCGCTTTGTCTGGGTCAATGCCGATGAAACGAACGCTTGGGTATTTCTCTTTCGCGATCTTGAGAAACACGCCGGTGCCGCAGCCAATGTCCGCGACCGTCATGCCAGAGGTTATGGGGAGCGCCGCGAGTACTTTTTTCTTATACTTTTTCCCCAGGCCAAGGATGGTGCAGAAAAAATCATAGAGTGGCGTGCCCCAGGCGTAACTCGCTGGCGGGAGATATTTGTAGGTTGGCTGGTAGGACATAGAGATATAAAGGTGTTAAAGGGCAAGGGTCGGCTCCACGCGCTTCAAAAGCACTGCGTTGGTGGCAACAATAATAGATGAAACAGACATAAGCAGCGCGGCGATTTCGGGACGGAGCGATATGCCAAAGGTCGGATAAAAAACACCGGCGGCAACCGGAATGGCGAGGATGTTATAGATCGCGGCCCAGAACAAATTTTGCTTCATTTTTCTGACCGTCGCTTTACTCAAACGTATCGCGGCGACAATATCGTACGGGTCGGACTGCATAAGGACAATACTGCCGGTTTCAATAGCGACGTCGGTGCCGGAGCCGATCGCAATGCCGATGTTCGCCTGTGCCAACGCCGGCGCATCGTTGATACCGTCGCCGACCATGGCCACAAACTTGCCCTCGTCCTGGAGCTGTTTCACATACCTCGCCTTGTCTTCGGGCAGAACTTCGGAAAAAATCCGTTTGATCCCGAGTTCCTTGCCCACCGCTTCGGCTACGGCCTTATGGTCGCCGGTAATCATGGCCGGTTCGATTCCCATGTCATTAAAGGCTTGGATCGCTTTTTTCGCGCTCGGTTTCACGGCATCGGCCGCGCCGATCACTCCGGCGACCTTGCCGTCAACGGACAGGAAACTCAAAGTCGCGCCAGTGCGAGAGAGTGCCAAAGCAGCATCCCGAATTGGTTCAATGTCAATCTGATTGCTTTTAAGGAGCCGTTCGGTACCAGCAAACACGGTTTTGCCGCCAATGACGCCTTTGATCCCGTGTCCGGCAATGGAGGAAAATTTTTCCGCGCGCACTGCATTCGCGATACCGCGCTTTTCGGCTTCGTCGAGAATGGCTTTTGCGAGCGGATGATTGGAGCCTTGTTCGAGACTGGCTTCATAGCGGAGAACATCGTCTTCGGTGAATCCGACCGCGGCAATGACCTGTATCACTTTTGGTTTGCCTTCGGTCAGCGTGCCGGTTTTGTCAAGAACAATGGCGTTGATTTTGGACGCATTTTCGAGTGTCGCCGCGTCTTTGATGAGAATATGCCGCTTGGCTCCAAGGCCGGTGCCGACGGCAACCGCGGTCGGCGTCGCGAGGCCAAGCGCGTCCGGGCAGGCAATCACGACCGCTGAAATGGCAAAGGTGAGGGCAGTAATGAGTGGGACATTGCCAAAGAAAAACCAACCGAAGAAAGTGAGGACGCCAGAGCCAACCGCGACAACGACGAGGACGGCCGCGGCCTTGTCCGCGATTCGTTGCCCTGGCGCTTTGGAATTTTGCGCGCGCTCGACAAGCGCGATGATGTGAGCGAGGACCGTGTCTGATCCGACCTCGGTCGCCTTGAACCGGATGGCACCGGTTTGATTGACCGAGCCGCCGATTACTCTATCTCCCGGCTTTTTGGCGACTGGCATGGATTCGCCGGTCACGAGCGATTCATCAATCACGGTTTCGCCGTCTGTAATTTTTCCATCAACGGCAATCTTGTCGCCTGGCTTTACAATCACAGTGTCATTGGCCGCAATTTCCGCAGTCGGAATCGTTATCTCTTTGCCGTCTCTCTCGACGCGCGCCTGCGGCGGCACCAGGTCAAACAGGGCGCGCAGCGACTCGGATGTACCCCGCCGCGATTTCATTTCCATCCAGTGGCCGAAAAGGACAAAGGTGACCAAAAGCGCCGCGGCTTCGTAAAACGTCTCTTCGACACCAAGAATAGTCAGGAGC
>CAYHTX010000158.1:0-2510 GCA_964359615.1 uncultured Gammaproteobacteria bacterium
GCTCTACCCGTCGGCAAACGGCCCGCACAAAAAAACTATGGGCGGCCGCCGGGCAACCGCCCGGAAGAATAAACTGTTTGAGTGGTTTAAGATCACGCTCCATGCCGTCAATCCACGCCTCGAGATCGGTCACATCTGCCACTCGAAGTTTCGGTACATGCCCGAGCTGCAGCTGCACATCTGCGAGATTGGAGCCGATCGTAAAGAGCCGATGTTGGACCTGCGTGAGTTTTTCTTGCGCCTCAACAAATATTTTTTCTTGCAAAGAAGCGATGAGAATGCCGACCAACGCATTGAGTTCATCCACCTCGCCAATCGCCTCAATCTCGAGGCAACTTTTTTTCACCCTCCCGCCGCCGATCAGCGATGTCTCTCCGGCGTCGCCGGTTTTGGTGTAAATTTTCATACCAGAGTACTATACACTTTTTCTATCGCCAGGTCACTGGCGGCACAAGCATTCCTTATACTTGATAGACAAAAGACCGTCAAATACCGGCCTTTTGTCATATTACGATTTGTCCTCGTATTCGTCTTAACTGCACCCCAGCGAATCGCCGCAATTGAGACACTTATAGCACGCTCCGTTTCGAACCGTGATATGCCCGCAGGTGGGACAGGCCGGCGCGTCGCCGTCCATGGTGTGGAGCGCGGCATCCATGGCGTCCGTCGGTTCGTCGGTGAGTGTCGGGAGCACGGCCTGGCTGTGAACCGACGCAATTCCGTCGCCTGGGACCGATGGAGCGCTCGGCACAGGTAGATTCATCATCTCCTGCGCCGTACTCGTCTCCGCCAGCCGCGCGATATTCTCAAACCGATTTTTCTGAATGCCTTTCGGCGCGACCTGGACAAAATCCGTGCGGCCGAGGTATTCCATGCCGAGCACGCGGAAGACGAAGTCAATAATCGAGGTGCAGATCTTCACGTTCGGGTGGTCGGTCATGCCGGAGGGCTCAAATCGGGTGAAGGTAAAGTTCTCGACATATTTCTCGAGCGGCACGCCGTACTGGAGACCCATCGAGACCGAGATCGCGAACATGTTCAGCATACTCCGGAACGCAGCGCCCTCTTTATACATATCAATGAAGATCTCCGCCAGACGGCCATCAGGATACTCACCGGTGCGGAGGAATATCTGCTGATTCGCCACGCGGGCCGCGACCGTAATTCCGCTCCGCTTCGCCGGCAGCCGCCGCTTCTCGCCGTGCACATAGATGCGATGATCGGTTATCGTGCCGTCCTTGCTATAGGTCGGCATGGCATGTGAATCCGGGATGTGCTGCTGGAGCAGCTTGCTCGCCGCCTGGATGGCCTCGGTAATATCGGAAAACTGCTTGTCTTCGACTGCGGCCTCAGCGATGGTTTGTTCGGCTGAAGCCGTGGTCGCGACCGTCTGCTTTTCCTCTTTCGCCTCTACTTTTTTCTTCCCAGAACTGGTCGAGAGTGGCTGCGACAGCTTAGACCCGTCGCGATAGAGCGCGACCGCCTTGAGGCCGAGGCGCCACGACTCTTCGTAGGCGTGCTTCACATCGTCAACCGTGACGTCGTTCGTCATGTTGATGGTCTTCGAGATGGCGCCGGAGATAAACGACTGGGCAGCGGCCATCATTTTCACGTGGCCCATGTAATGAATAAACCGTTCGCCTTTTTTGCCGCATTTGTTGGCGCAGTCGAAAATCGGATAATGCTCGCGTCTGAGGTGTGGTGCACCTTCGATCGTCATGGTGCCGCAGACATAGTCGTTCGCCGCGTCAATCTCCTCGTCAGTACATCCAATCGCTCGTAAGAGGTGGAAATTTGGATCATGGTACTCAGTCGGTGTCATGCCGATTCGCTTCATGCACTCTTCGCCGAGCGTCCAGACATTAAACGCGAATCTGATTTCAAACGCACCCTTCAAGGCTTTATTGGCATTTACTATGTCTTCATCCGTGAAACCCTTGGATTTGAGCGTCCGCGCGTTAATGCCTGGCGCATCGGTTACGTCAGCTGTCCCCTTCATGTAATCGAGAATATCTTTGATCTCGCGATCAGTGTATTTCAAATTCTTAAGTGCCACTGGCACCGCTTCATTCACGATTTTGAAGTAGCCACCGCCGGACAATTTTTTGAATTTGACGAGGGCAAAGTCCGGCTCCACTCCGGTCGTGGCGCAATCCATGGCGAGGCCGGTTGTCCCGGTCGGCGCGAGGAGCGTCGCCTGGGCATTGCGGTAGCCGTATTTTTCTCCCCATTCGACCGCGTCGTTCCATGATTCACGCGCCGCGGCGAGGAGATAGGCCGGCGCATACTGCGGATTGATCCCCATGGGAATGACCGTCATCTTCTCATACTCTTCTTTTGGCGCATTGAAGGCCGCGCGGCGGTGATTGCGCATGACGCGGAGCATGCTCTCGCGGTTCACGGCAAACTTCGCGAACGGCCCGAGAAACCTCGCCATCTCCGCGCTCGTGCGATAAGATTCGGCGGTGAGCATAGCGGTCACTGATCCGGTAAAGGCATAGGCTTCTTCG
>CAYHTX010000159.1:0-2500 GCA_964359615.1 uncultured Gammaproteobacteria bacterium
GAATCAGCCCGAACACGACCGGCGTCAGAATGACACGCCAGGCAGTGATTTTATTCGGCGTGACGCGTTCCGATAGAAAGCGCAGGAAAAACCGATCAATAAAATTGTCGTGCGGATGGACGACCGCCGCGGGCTGGTACGTAAACAAGTCAGGATGATTTTTTTTGAATGTAGCAAACATATGAATTCTGGATTATGCGGAACGAACCAGGGCCACGAGATAATCGCTCCAGAGCCGCGCGGCGACGCCCGGCGATACGCGGTAGGTCATGAGTCCGAGGAGATTCAGAACCCGGTCGGGGAGACGCTGCGGCGTGCCGAGCAAATACCGGTATACATTGGTATACGACCACAGACAGACGGACCCGAGTTCTCGCTCCAAAAGTTCGAGCAGGCGTTTCGTATCATACACGTTCACGTGGCCGATCTCTTCGATCAGACGAGCTCGAAATCGTCCGCGCGTGACCCAGTCCATGGAACGGTAGTAGAACGTATCCTCGAGCGGCACCTTTAACACCGCCCACGACGCAATGCGGCGAATTTCCCGGAGCACCAGGACCGGATCCTTGACATGCTCCAAGACATCAATCATGAGGATGAGGTCGACTTCTTTCTCTCCGAGGCCGGTGTCCGCGATATCACGCTCGAGTATTTTCACCGCGTCCGGATTATTTTTTTTCTGCGCGACGAGCATCCCGGGTGAGAGGTCGAGACAGTACTTCACAACCTTTTTTCCATGCGCGTGTTCGAGATGCTGCGCCAGTTTGCTGAGAATCACCCCCGCGCCGCCGCCGACATCGAGTACCGTGACCATCTCGCTCTGATGCGCGTGAGCGAACGCATCAATGAGCGGTTTCAATACGGAAATCTTCCAGGGCGAATCCGGCTCGTGGAGATCGGGGTTTTTTGCGATATATGCGTCTGAGATATAGAGAGCGCGAATATCCTCGTGCATAGTTGTCACCAAAAAAATGACGCTTCGCCTTTCAGCCATGGTATGGTATCATGAAAGAATCTTTTTGTGTAGATTAAGAGCTTTCCCCGTATGTTCACGGCACTGATCGCGCTCAGCCTCTTCACGCCTATCCCCTATGCGGGTGCTGTCGGCATGGCCGGTTTTTTCATCGCTGGCGGCATCACTCTCGCGAACACCACGCGGCTCGGCCGACTGCCGTGGCCAAAGACAATCTCCGGCCTGACCCTCATCATGGGAGTCGTGATCCTCCATGCCGGCATCTATTTTTTTTATGAAACCAATTCGCTCTCGATCATTGCCACGTTTCTCTCATTTTCCACTGCGCTCCTCGGTCTCATGTTCATCAGGCGGACTCATCCGACAGTGCGTGATCGTTTCGCCCGCCTCCTCCCGTGGCAGCCGCTCTCGAGAAACTTCCGCGTGAGGATAGAACTAAAAAACATCATCCTCCCGCTCGTCATTCTCGGCGGCCAGGCGTCGCTCATCGCGATCGGCATCGCTCGAGCAACCACCGATGTGCTGGCTTCCCCCTGGAGCGCGCTCGAAAAAAAATATCTTGTTCTGTATGCCGTTACCCTCTTTCTCCTTTTCCTGTATCAATATCGCACGGAGCAGCACCGGTTCGCCCGCTTCCTCCTCGTCAGCCAGATGTTCGTCGGACTCAGCATCGCCGGATTTCTCTATCCGCTCGGCTATGGCTATGACCCGTTTATTCACCGCGCCACAGAGGCGCATATCGTCGCCTTCGGATCGGCCGAGCCGAAAACACCGTTTTATCTCGGTCAATACGCCTTGGTCGCGATCACCCGCCTTGTCACTCATCTGCCTCTCGCGCTGACCGATATCTGGCTGGTTCCAGTTATCGCGACGCTCCTCCTCCCGTCGGCAGCGTACCTCGGTCTCCGCTACGGATTTCGCATCCGGGAACGGTTCGCGCGCCTGGGAGCGCTCCTCCTCCCGCTCTACCCCATGAAAACCATGTATGCGACGACGCCGCATAACCTCGCGAATGTCTTCACGCTCGCGACGGTTCTTCTCACGCCGCTCATGTTCCGGTACCGAACCGCACGGTACCCGGTCATCGTCCTCGCGCTCGGCGCGGCAGTCGCGCATCCGCAAACCGGCATCTTCGCCGTGCTCTTTGCGGCGGGGATGAGTGTCGCAACGAGCGCGTTTTGGAAAAACCTGCCGAACGCGCTCAAAACCATGAGCGCTTTTCTCTACGCTTCATTCACGGCGGTTATGAGTCCGGCGCTCTTTGGCGCGTACGCGACGCTCCAGGGGAAGACGCTGCCGGCATTCGCGACGCTCTTCGACGAACTCAATCGTTTTATCATCCTCTTTCGAGAACCCTACTATTTTTCTCAAAAGGCCGTCCCGCTCCTTTTCGAACTCCTTTACCTCTACCGCTACGCGGTAATCGTCCTCGTGATCGGACTCGCCATCATCGCCCTGCGTTTTGCGAGAGAGCGTCGGCTCCATCTCTATCTCACCTTCCCGATACTCCTCCTCGTCAATACGTTT